>JADFCT010000009.1 GCA_017161665.1 Candidatus Sumerlaeota bacterium | reverse complement strand
TGGGACAGGCTGCGGGGGATTGGGCGACCTATCGGCATGATGTCTCCCGCCTTGCGCGCACATCGACTCAAGCGCCGACTGGCGCGGTCGCCCGCGTCGAGGTATTGTGGACGCGCCACATGAAAGGAAAATCCGTGACGGCGCCGGTATCGGCCGGCGATTTCATCTATGTGGCCGATGACGCCGGAGTCGTGACGGCTTTGGGCGCCGGGGACGGCGAGACGCGGTGGACCTATCACACCGGCGGCGCGATGTACTATCCCCCCGCCATTATGGAAGGGCGGGCCTTTGTGGCCTCCGCGGACGGATGGATTTATGCGCTGGACGCGGCGACGGGGGATTTGTTATGGCGTTTCCGCCTCGCGCCGAAGGAACGGCGGATTCCGTTCTATGGTCGGTTGACTTCCAACTGGCCGGCGGCGACGGGCGTGGTGGCGCGTGAAGGGGTGGTGTATGGCGCGGCGGGACTGAACAATTTCGACGGCGCCTATGTGTATGCCCTCAATGCCCGGACGGGCGCGATCATCTGGGAAAACAATACCTCCGGCCATTTGGATGACTTTTCCAGTCGTGGCGTCGGGGTTCAGGGGGATCTGCTCTATTATGACGGGCGCCTGTATCTGGCCGGCGGCAATGCGGCTTCGCCGGGGGTGTATGACGCCGAGACGGGTCAATGTCTGACCCCCGCGCCGCAGGGAACCGGCAGTTTTTCGGTTCGCGGCCGGGAGCTGACAATTATTGAACAACGGACGGATCGTCGGGGACAGCCGGTGGGGCCGGGGATTCAGATCTCGGGGCCGCCTTTCTATTCCAATGCCGCCAATCCGGTTTATGATGATTCGGTTCAATGGGCTGAACCGGTTATCCGCGCGGGCGACATCCGCTTGGCCTGCCCCAAAGTCAAGGGACGCGAGGTCTGGCGAATGGTGGCGCAAAAGGATGGGCAGGATGGGGAGTTGTGGTCCATGGATTTGCCGGCCGAGCCCGTGCGTTGGGGGCTGGCTGTCGATGGACAGGGGCGGATTATTGTATCGTTGACCGATGGACGTATCATGGCTTGCGTAGGCTGATGGGATTGGCTCCGGTGGGCGTGAGCGCCCCAACTGATTTTGGGAGTGGTTGGTTATGAGTTCAAAGAATCAAAAGCCCACGGTCGTGGGGTTGGGCGAACTGTTATGGGATATGTTGCCCGACGGACGCCAGTTGGGCGGCGCTCCGGCCAATTTCGCCTACCATGCGCAATCGTTGGGCGCTCGAAGCCTGACCGTCAGTTGCGTTGGGGCTGACGCGGCCGGCGATGACGCGGTGGCGTTGTTGGCCAAACAGGGCCTGGACACCGCCTATATTTCGCGGGATCCGGATCACCCGACCGGTGCGGTGACCGTGGTTCTCAGCGACGCCGGGATTCCGTCCTATACCATCCATGAAGGCGTGGCCTGGGACTTCCTGCCGGCATCCGATCGGCTGGATGCGCTGGCCGAGTCCGTGGATGTTGTCTGTTATGGTTCCCTGGCCCAGCGGGCGGAAACCTCGCGCGCGACAATCCGTCGCTTTCTGGAAAAAGCGCCGGCCCACAGTTTACGTATCTTCGATGTTAATCTGCGCCAGAATTATTACAGCCGGGAAGTGATCGCGACCACGCTGCGGCTCTCCAATGCCCTGAAACTCAATGATGAAGAATTGCCAGTCATTGCCGATCTGCTGGGCCTCAAAGGAACCGAGGAGCGCATGATCCGCTCCTTGATTGATCAATATGAGTTGACCCTGTTGGCTCTGACGCTGGGCTCGAAGGGCGCGTTGCTGGTCACGGCGAACGAATGGGTGGAAGCGACCGCCCATTCGCCCGAGTCGATTGGCGACACGGTGGGCGCCGGCGATTCGTTTACGGCCGCGTTGGCAATGGGGGTGGTGATGGGGCGGCCGTTGGCTCAGGTCGCCGATCGGGCGGGGCGTCTGGCTGGCTATGTCTGTTCTCGAAAAGGAGCCATGCCTGATTTGCCCGAGGCCTTGAAAACGTGGGACTAACGGCGCCGGTAAGGGGTGGGGACTTGATCATATGAAAAAAGTAGCCTTTGTTGTTCAACGATATGGGCGCGAAATTATTGGTGGGGCCGAGCAACATTGCCGGATGCTCATCGAGCATTTGAAGAGTCACTACGATATCGAGGTGTTGACAACCACCGCCCGGGATTATACGACTTGGATGGGGCCGGATGACTTCAAACCCGGGGTGGAGGATATCGACGGCGTGCGCGTTCGCCGGTTTTCCGTCGAGTTCCCCCGACGGGAGCGGTCCTTTGTCTGGCACACCCGGGCAATCCATCACCTGCCGCACACGCTCCGCCAGGAAGAAAAGTGGATCGAAGCCCAGGGACCGTGCGCGCCGGCGCTGGTTCGCTTCGTCCGCGACCAACGCGACGCGTATGATCTGTTCGTGTTTTATTCGTATCGCTACTATCCGGCCTTTGCCGGCGCTTCCGTCGCGCCGAACAAAAGCATTCTTGTCCCCACGGCCGAAGATGACTGGACCCTGCGGATGCCGGTTTACAAACCGCTGTTGGAGCGGGTGGCCGGTTATCTGTTTCTGAGCGAAGAGGAGCGGGAATTGTTGGCCACGGTGGGCAATATCACCGAGGTGAAACACGAAATAATTGGCATGGGCATTGACCTGGCGCCCCCGGTTCCCTTCGTCGATCATCCAAACGGAACGATCACTGGCCTTTACGTGGGAAGGATTGATCGGAACAAGGGGTGTCACGAATTGCTCAACAGCGCGAAACAGATGATGGCAGAAGGGAACGGCGCAGCCCCAAACTTCCGCCTGCGGTTGATCGGTCAACGGAAGATTGATCTTCCCGATGTGCCCTGGCTGGATGCGCCGGGCTTTGTCAGTGAGGAAGTCAAACACGCCGCCATGCGGGAATGTGATTGTTTCATTATGCCGTCGCCCTATGAAAGCCTGTCCATGGCCACACTGGAGGCCATGAGTCTGGGCAAGCCGATTCTGGTCAATGGCGCCTGCAAGGTGCTGGCCGGTCATTGTCGGCGGTCGCAGGGAGGATGGACCTGGCGTGGGCCGGACGAGTTCCGCCAGGCGGTGGAGCGGTTGCGCTCGAAGAGCGATGAGCGGCGACGGATGGGGGAGGCGGCGCGGCGATATGTGGAAGAAAACTATGCCTGGCCGGTGGTGGTGGCCAAATGTCGTCGCCTGATGGATGACGTCATGGCCAGGGGGGAGACTTTATGACGGCCGCTATGGAACACAGCGAGATCATGCGGCGTGTCAAGTCACAAAATACCGCCCCGGAACTGGCCTTGCGCAAGGCCCTCCATGCCGCCGGCTTGCGGTATCGCGTCGCGGACAAGGGATTGCCCGGAAAGCCGGATATTGTCCTGCCCCGAGGACGGCTGGTGGTGTTTATCGATGGCGACTACTGGCACGGCGGGCAGTGGCGCCGCCGGGGACGGACCTGTCTGGAGGAACAGTTTTCGGAGGAGACGAAAAACCGCGACTACTGGCTCCAGAAAATCCGGCGGAACATGGCCCGCGATTTCAAGAATACGGCGGAACTGCTGGCAGACGGCTGGCGTGTGGCGCGGATATGGGAAAGTGATCTGGAACAGGACCTGGACGGATGGGCCCAGCAGATCGTCATGGCCGCGCAGGAGGCGCCAGTGGCGTCCGCGGTTGGCGCCTCCTGCGCCTGGTCAATCCTGGCGAATCGCACCGTGGCCGAATATTTCGCCGGCATTGGTTTCGTCCGACTGGGCTTGGATCGGGAAGGCTGGGAAACGGTTTTCGCCAATGATATCGACAAAACCAAGCGTCGAATTTATGAGTTGAATTTTCGAGACACCGAGGCCGGATCGGATCATTTTGTCCAGGAAGATATTCATCGGTTGCCTGTCGATTCGATTCCCCAGACAACGCTGGCCACCGCCAGTTTTCCCTGCACGGATTTGTCCCTCGCCGGTGGACGTCGCGGTCTGAAGGGGAGTCAATCCGGCGCCTTCTGGGGATTTGTCCGCCTGTTGGAGGAACAGGGGGACCGGCGTCCGCCGCTGATTTTACTGGAAAATGTGCAGGGCTTCTTGACGTCGCATGGGGGAACGGATTTTTACGCCGCCATGCGGGCGTTGTCCGAACTGGGCTATTATCTGGATGTCTTTGTCCTCAACGCCTCGTACTTCACGCCTCAGAGCCGACCGCGATTGTTTGTCTTCGGGAGCCGGGATGCCGCCCCGCCTGTCGGACCGGTCTGGGATGCCCATACCCTGGATTCCCTGCCACCGTCGCCCTTGCGCCCACCCAATCTGATGCGCGCTCTCAAGGCGTCTCCGCCAGAGGTTCGCTGGCGCCTGCGCGCCTTGCCAACGCCGGCGAGCGCCGCCCCTTCCTTGAGCGCGATTGCCGAGCGCGATTTACCGGATGGGGTGTATTGGCCCCAAGAGAAGGCGGAAAAATTGATTGGCCAGATGAATGCCGTTCATGTGCGGAAACTGGAAGCCATGCAGGCGACGGGGGCGCTGTGCGTGGCCACCGTTTTCCGCCGGATGCGTCAGGGGCGGACTCATGCCGAGATACGCGACGACGGCTTGGCCGGTTGTCTGCGGACACCCCGCGGTGGAAGCAGCAATCAAATTGTTCTGGAAGTGGAGGGGAGCCGCGTGCGGGTCCGCTGGTTGACGCCCCTGGAAGGCGCCCGGCTCCAAGGCGCGCCGGATACATTCCATTTCCCGGAGGGCAAACGGCGTCAAGCGCTGTTCGGTGTCGGGGACGCTGTTTGCGTACCGGTCATCGAATGGATCGCCCGCTATGTGATCACGCCCGCTGCCGTGGAGGCCTTACGCGGACGCATTCTGACGCCCCATTTGCCCCATTCGCTGGGACCAATTTCCGCAGAAGCGACAAAATCGCCTGACTGAGTGGATTTTCCCTTGAACAAGCGGGGAAAGGTCGCCAAAATTGCCCGCTTTGACCTTCGCAGCGTCACGCGAAGGGGGTGGGTCATGTCGCTCTCCGTGAGGAGGGCATTGTCCACGACAAAAAAGAAAACACGCGTTTGATGTTTGTCAGACAATGGGAATCCTGAAAGGTTCCTAATTATTCAGCCAATATAACTTACCTTTCCCCCGGTCCGGACCGGGTGGGAAGAATCGGGGTCTCGGTTATGCTCAAACAGTTACGTTCACGCAAAGCGATGAAGCGCATCATGCTGGTGACGCTCTTTCTGGTTATTCCCTCGTTTGTGGCCTTTTATGGCTGGAACGCCGGTGGCGGCGGTGGTGGTCGCGGCCGGGAGACTTCGGACTATTGGCTGGCGCGTTATCGCGACCCATCCATGTTTGGAGAGGATTATGTGAACGTCTATCCCGGCGCCGAAGATACCGAAGACGCCGCCCAGCGATTACGAATGAATGCTGGCAACATTCTGCAAAACCAGATGCGCCAGCAACTCAACCAGATGGCCATTCGCCTCATCAATGAATACGCGCAGTCACCCCGGCGGGTTGGGACCGAAGCGGTTAATATCCATATTATGGATGAGGTGGCCAACGAGAGTCAATTTATGATCGGTGACCAGGAACTGCGCACGGCCCTTCGGAATCAAGTTCGTGATTATCGTCAGTCTAATGAGGCCCTTCAGTCCATGAGCGATCGGGAAGTCGCTCGCGTCACCGGGTTGAACAATCCGGCGGTTCAACAGGATCTGAAGCGCCGCAATCGTCGCAACCATGTTCAGGACATGATGATCGCCCGCGGGATGGCGTCCCTGGAGCGGGTGTGGGAAGACTATCGCAGCAACATGGAAACATTGGATGTGGAAATGGTCGCCTTCCGTGTCGATGACTTCAAGGAAGGCCTCACACCGACGACCGATTCCGTCCGCGCGCACTTTGAAGCCAGCCCCGGCGTCTATGATCTTCCGGATCAACGGGTTTACGAGTATATCAAGATTGACCGCCCCACACTGGATGAAATCACCGTCACCACGGAAGCCATGAAGGCCTACTATGACACGCATCCGGAAAATTTTATCGCGCCGCGGTCCATCCAACCCCGCCTGATCCAAATCAGCGCCCCTTCCCCACAGGCGGCTTCCACCACGGAGACGGCGCAATACGAACGTAAAATCGCGGCGGTGCAAGAGGCCCTGAACGCGACCACGCCCACCATGACCTTTGCCCAACTGGCCGACCTTTATTCGGACGATCCGACCAATGTCGATTTCATCAATCCCGACACCAAGCTCGGGGGGCTGTATCCCGACTTCATCGATCCCAATGGGTTTTCCAGCTACGGACGCGCTTTCAACACCGCATTGGGAACGCTGAAGGAAGGGGAGACCACCGGACCGATCCAATCCGCTCAGGCGACATTTTTTATCAAGGCTGAGACGATTCGTCCCGCTGGCCCCAAGTCGTTCGAAGACGCCTTCACGGATGTGGAGCGGATGGCCAAACGAGAGGAAATCGATACACAGTTTAAAGCGTTGGGGGAAAAACTTCGCACCGAGAGCAAAAATCAAACAAACTTTGAGTCTCTGGCTAAAGCCATGGGCGCTGTCGTGCAGACGACGGAGAAGGTCGAAAAGACCTCCGTTCAGTTTGAATTCGGTTCGTTGTATGGCGAAGATCAGACTCTGGCCAATTGTTCCTCCCTCGATCCACAAACCCCTGTCATGTCGCAGCCCAATTTCCATATTGTCATGCGTCTCAAGGAAGAGGATCCCGCTCGTCCGCCGAAAGATTTGGATGAAGTGTTCGATGCCGTTTATGACGATGTGTTGACGAGTATGGCCATCGCAAAGGCGCGTGCGTCTGCGGAATCCTTTTTGGCCATGGCGCAAAAAGAAAAAGCCGCCGTCGCTGACATCGCCCCCAGTTCGGACACCGAAACGACAACGGGCGTCATTGATTCATATTTTACAAAACTGGCTAAGACGGACTATGAGGACACGTACACCACCGCGTCATTTGTGCGCGACCGTCCCACGGGCGCTCTACGCGGTGTGGAGTATTTTGCGGAGAAAACCCGTGATGCAACAACGGGAACGCTGCAAATGAACGTGGCCACCCTTCCGGCGATGGAGGAAGAGGCGGCACCGGAGCCGGAGAGTTTTGTGGTCTGGCGCGTGGATGATCTCAAAGGCGCCCCCACCCGCGACACGTTCATGGAAGAGGCCCCCCTCTTCCTGTTCTCCAATGCGCGGGAAAACGGTTCGGCTATGTATAAGGAATGGCTCGCGGATGAACGGCGCGCCCGAGGATTTGAGTTGAATCTCTAATCGCTGTTTGGGCGATTGCGCCGCGTGACATGTTTGGGAATCAGAAAACGGCAGACACCTGCCGTTTTCTGATTTAATGGGATTTGTGGATTCTTTTTGATACGCCAAAGCGCGATGACGCAAAGCACGCTGGGGCGCGGCGCCAATTTAGAATTAGGCTCGCGCCCATAGGCCAACTATTCGCCAAGCCCCGGTAGGGGCGGCACATAATAGCCCAGGGTGGAGCGACCGATAGGGAGCGGAGCCCTGGGTTAGAGCGTGAGTAATCGAGGCGCCGGCGCGAATTTTTCCGCGCAGCGCGCAAAAAGCGTGACGGCGCCGACGGCCAGCCGTCTGCCCATTCAAATCGTCAAACGAGAGCCCGATCCACTGCCGGATAAGAGACGCCCGATCGTCCGTTTTTCGGCGTTCCTGGCAGCGAAAATCTTATGGATTTCTTATCACACCGATCATTACAATGGATTTAGAGAATTGCCTTCCCTCCCTTGCCCACTGTGATCGTGTCTACGACCAGGGGAGAAGCCTATCCATTCTGAAAGAGGTTAACATGCCACGTCTCGACGATATCCACAAAGTAATGATTATTGGTTCCGGGCCTATTGTGATTGGTCAAGCCTGTGAATTTGACTACTCCGGCACACAGGCCTGTAAGGCGCTTCGTCAGTTGGGTTATGAAATTGTCCTGGTCAACTCCAATCCGGCAACGATTATGACGGATCCTGAAATCGCCGATGTGACCTACATTGAGCCCCTGAATCTTGAAACAATGACCGAGATTATCAAAAAGGAACGCCCTGACGCGCTGTTGCCGAACCTGGGCGGCCAATCGGGCTTGAACCTGAGTTCTGAGCTCGCTCGGGCCGGTGTGCTGGAAAAATATGGCGTTCGCACGATCGGGGTGCAACTGGACGCCATCGAGCGGGGAGAGGACCGCCTCGCTTTCAAGAATACCATGAATCAGTTGGGGATTGACATGCCGCGGAGCGAAATCGCCACAACCCTTGAGGACGCGGAAAAGATTGCCGAAACCCTGGGCTATCCGGTTGTCATTCGGCCCGCGTACACCATGGGGGGAACCGGTGGCGGTCTCGTCTATAATGTCGAAGAGTTCCGGACAATCGCGAAGCGCGGCCTGGCCGCCAGCCTGGTGGGCCAAATCCTGGTTGAGGAATCCGTGCTGGGGTGGGAGGAGTTGGAACTGGAAGTCGTCCGGGACTCCAAGAACCAGATGATTACGGTCTGTTTTATTGAAAATGTGGATGCCATGGGCGTCCACACGGGCGATTCTTTCTGCACGGCGCCGATGCTGACCATTGCCCCGGAACTGCAACAACGGCTCCAGAAGTATTCATATGCCATTGTGGAAGCCATCCAGGTGATCGGCGGCACCAATATCCAATTTGCCCATGATCCTCAAACGGGGCGCGTGGTGGTGATTGAAATCAATCCTCGGACTTCCCGTTCTTCCGCTCTGGCCTCAAAGGCCACTGGCTTTCCCATTGCCCTGGTCTCCTCTTTACTTGCTGGTGGCCTGACAATGGATGAAATCCCGTACTGGCGGGATGGGACTCTGGAAAAATATACCCCCTCTGGCGACTATGTGGTTGTGAAGTTCGCGCGTTGGGCGTTTGAGAAATTCAAAGGGGTGGAAGATAAACTCGGGACTCAGATGCGCGGCGTGGGCGAGGTGATGAGTATCGGAAAAAACTATAAGGAAGCCTTTCAAAAGGCGATCCGCTCGCTTGAACAAGGCCGCTATGGCCTGGGCCATGCCAAGAATTTTCACAGCAAGTCCCTCAACGAACTGATGGAAATGTTGACCGAGCCTTCCAGTGAACGGCACTTTCTTATGTATGAAGCCCTGCGCAAGGGCGCCACCGTTGAGAGTCTTTCAAGCCTCACCCACGTCAAGGCATGGTTCATTGAACAAATGAAGGAACTGGTCGATCTCGAAGAGCGCATCCTGCAATATAAGGGAGGCGTCCTGCCCGATGATCTGCTGGTTCAGGCCAAGAAGGACGGCTTCGCGGATAAATATCTTTCTCAGATCCTTGGCATACCCGAACCGACGATTCGCCAACGCCGTCAGGCCCTGGGCATGGTTGAGGGCTGGGAGCCTGTTCCGGTGAGTGGTGTCGATAACGCCGCCTACTATTATTCCACCTATAATGCGCCGGACCAGGTCGTCGCCAGTCCGAATCGAAAGATCATGGTTCTGGGCGGCGGTCCCAATCGAATCGGCCAGGGAATCGAATTCGATTACTGCTGCGTCCATGCGGCGTTTGCGTTGCGCGATGAGGGGATCGAATCGATCATGGTCAACTGCAACCCCGAGACCGTCTCAACGGACTATGACACCTCGAACAAGCTCTACTTTGAGCCCCTGACCGTGGAGGACGTCCTGAGCATATACGAGAAGGAACGTCCCGAAGGCGTCATCGTTCAATATGGGGGCCAGACGCCCTTGAATATTGCCCGTGAACTGGCGGAGGCCGGCGTCAACATCATCGGCACATCCCCCGAGACAATCGACCTGGCCGAGGATCGCGATTGTTTCCGGCAAATGATGGACAAACTGGGGATCCCCATGGCCGAGTCGGGCATGGCCATCTCGGTTGAAGACGCTGTCGCGATTGCCGAACGGATTGGCTATCCCCTCATGGTCCGGCCCTCATATGTCCTGGGGGGGCGCGGCATGGAAGTGGTGTATGATGAGGGGATGCTGTCGGAATATGTTGCGACCGCTGTCGGCGTCACGCCGGAGCGCCCGATACTGATCGACAAATTTCTCGACAATGCCATTGAAGCCGAAGCCGATGCGATTGCCGATGGAACCGACGCTTTCGTGCCGGCCGTTATGGAACATATCGAATTGGCGGGCGTCCATTCGGGCGATTCGGCCTGTGTCATTCCTCCCATCAGCATTCCCGTCAAACACATTGAAACGATCAAGGAATACACGCAGAAAATCGCTATTGAGATGAACGTCATTGGATTGATGAACATTCAATACGCCATCGCCGATGACCGGGTTTATGTTCTGGAGGCCAACCCCCGCGCGTCGCGGACGGTTCCGCTCGTCTCCAAGGTGTGCAATATTCCCATGGCCCGTTATGCGACACAGATCCTGCTCGGAAAAAAACTGGGCGACTTGGATCTCACGCCCAAAATCATCCCGCATTTTGGTGTCAAAGAATCCGTTTTTCCCTTCAACATGTTCCCGGAAGTGGATCCGGTTCTGGGGCCCGAAATGCGCTCGACCGGCGAAGTGCTTGGGATGGCCGATTCCTTTGGCCTGGCGTTCTACAAGGCCCAGTCCGCGGCCAAACAGACCCTGCCGAGCGAAGGCACGGTCCTGATTTCGGTGGCCCGGAGAGACCGTGGGAACGTCCACGAACTGGCGCGCCGGTTCGTGGATCTTGGTTTCAGCATCATGGCCACCCGTGGGACCCATCAATTCCTGGCAGACAACGGCATTGAGTCTCAAGTGATCCAAAAAATGCACGAGGGACGGCCCAATATCGCCGATGCGATCGCCAACGGCCAGATTCAACTGGTGATCAATACCCCGGCCGGGCGGCTCAGCCAGCATGACGACTCGTATATCCGAAAAGCCGCCATCAAATACAAAATCCCCTACATCACCACAACGGCGGCAGCCCAGGCTGCGGTTCGAGGGATCGCGGCCAGTCTCCGAGGATCGGAAGGCGTTCGGTCCCTACAGGAATATCATGCCCGAATCGATGCGCTGAGCAGCCAAACCCCCAGTGAATAAACGGACGGCGTGGCCGGCGGATAGCGAAAGTGCCCATGCTATTCCGCCGGCCATCCGCCCGGACCAAACGCGCGGTGTCTCGCGTGGTCCCCCCCCTGTCCCTTTGTAAGGCAGTCGGAAAATCTCTCCTTTCCTCAAATCCCCCCCATTGGGCCGGTATTCATGACAATGCGCGCCATGCGTGGAGCGCCGTTGGACACAGGCAATGGCTCGTGGACATCTGTCGGCGCCGTCACGATTGTTTGTTTGCTTGCTTCGCTGGCGCGAAATGGAACGCGACGGGCCAACGATCCCAAACGAATGAAATCCGTGAGATCGGATGATGCGGCGCAATTGGGCTCTTTCCTCTCAGCCATCACATTAACATGGATCCGTCGTCGCCCATGACATACCATCATTTATGAGGAATTAGAAAACATTTCTGTTTGACGAAATGGGTTTCTGGAAGAGTGTCGCCTCCTCACACAGGACAACGCATAATGGCTTTACCCGAAAAAATCAATCCCTCCGTACTGGAAGAACTGTGGCGTCTGCAAAGCGCTATACTGGCGACGCCGGATGAAGAACGCTTGGTGGAAGGGTTCGCCCAAGGCGTCCGTCAGCTGCCTGGAGTCCGGGAAGCGATTGTGTGTATTGACGATCTTTCGGTTGCCGCCACGAAGGACGGCGTCCATCGGCTGTCTCCGTGCGCATTGCCCAGCGGCGTCACGGAGTTTCCTTTTGAGAAATGTCCGGCGCCAACCTGTCCCATCGCGGGGCGGCCCCTCTCCCGCTTTGCGCTGCGCACCCGTCACTCCGAATACGGCGTTCTCTATATCGACAGTTCCGACCCAACGGCATGGGCGCCCTGCGAGCCCTTTGTGGTGAGTCTGGCCGACTTCGTGGCCCTGCACATCGAGAACAACAGGCGTCAAAAGACGGTCGCGCATCTCACGGCGGGCCTGGAAAAGCAGAATCGGGAGCAAACCGAAGTCTTGGAGGGCGTCGCGAAACGATACCGCCAGATATTCGATCTGTCCCTTGATGGGATCGTCATCCTGGATCCGGACACGAAAAGCCCCGTTGAGTTCAATGAGGCAGCCCATCGCCAGTTGGGATATACACGCGAGGAATTTGCCCGCCTGACCCTGACGGACATTGAGGCGATAGAAACGCCAGAGGAAATTCAGGAACATATCCAACAGGTTATCCTCGGAAAGCGGAGCGAATTTGAAACCCGGCATCGGATGAAAAGCGGCGACATTCGGGACGTTCACGTTACCGCACAATATCTGAATGTCGCCGGCCATCCCATCTATCATTGCATTTGGCGAGATATTACCCAGATTAAGCGGGCTGAGGGGGAACGGGAAGTCACGTTGTGTCTGTTGGGTTTACTCAATCGAGCGAATGATACGCATGAACTCTTGGCCGGTGTGACGCTCCTGATGCGCGACTGGTCCGGATGTGAGGCCGTGGGCGTCCGGCTGGAGGAAGGCGAGGATTATCCCTATTTCGAAACGCGCGGTTTCCCATCGGAGTTCATAAAGACTGAGAATCGTTTATGCCGGATGGATGAGACCGGCGCCATTGTCCGGGACAATCAACATAATCCTGTTTTGGAATGTATGTGTGGGAACGTGATTCGGGGGCGCTTTGATCCCGATCTGCCTTTTTTCACCTCGAGTGGAAGTTTCTGGACCAACAATACCACAGAACTGCTCGCCGCCAGCACCGAGGCGGACCGTCAGGCGCGGACGCGAAACCGTTGCCATGGCGAGGGCTACGAGTCGGTGGCCCTCATTCCGATCCGCAGCCAAAACAAGACCTTTGGCATACTCCAGTTTAATGATCGGCGACGCGATCGGTTCACCGAAGAGTCCATTCGATTGCTGGAGCGATTGGCCGCAAGCCTGGCGATTGGTCTGGCGGAACGCATCGCTGAGGAAAACTTGCGAAAAAGAGAAGCGCGTTATCAAAAATACATTGCCAGCATCTCCGATGTGATTGCGGTTCTCGATACCGACTGTAAGATTCTGTATAAGAGTCCAAACATTACCCGGCAGTTCGGATGGTTGCCGGAAGACTTGATTGGCACGGATGGCTGGCTGACGGTCCATCCCGATGACCTGGAGACTGTCCAACAAACATTTCTTGATATTATCCGTGAGCCGGACCATGAGCCGAAAACCATTCAATACCGGTATCGATGCAAGGACCAGACCTATACCTCTATTGAACTTTGGGCCGTGAATATGGTGGATGATCCTGATGTGAAAGGTGTTTTGGCGAACTATCGTGATATCTCGAAGAGGATAATGGCGGAGGATGCCTTGAGAAAAAGTGAAGAAAAATTCCGGCTGGCTTTCTATACCAGCCCCGACTCGATTAATATTAATCGCATGTCGGACGGTCTGTATTTGGAAGTCAATGAAGGTTTTCTTCGAATTATCGGCTACGAGAGAGACGACGTGCTGGGGCGCACATCCCGGGAACTTGAAATCTGGCACGACCCCAAGGACCGTGAACGCCTTGTCGATGGGTTACACAAGACCGGTTTTGTGGAGAATCTGCCGGCTGATTTTCGTCGCTGCGATGGGACAATTCGCCACGGCCTCATGTCGGCCCGAGTTATGGACTTGAATGGTGAAAAGTGTATCCTGTCGGTGACGCGGGATGTCACTCCCCTCAAGGAGGCCGAGGAGTCCGTGCGTCGGAGCGAGGCGCGATTCCGACAAATGGCTGACTTGCTCCCACAGGCGATCTGGGAAGCGGATCTCGAGGGACGCTTTACGTATGTCAACGAGGCGGGCTATCGGACGTTCGGTTACGCGCCTGAAGACTTCGATCAAGGGGTATTTGTCTGGGATCTGCTTGATCCAAGTATAATCGAAAAAGCTCGAATCAACTTCGGCAAGACGCCCGACGATCCGAATCGCGTTGGTGGGTCCGAATACATCTGTGTCAAAAAGGGCGGGCAGCGATTCCCGGCCATGATCTTTAGCGCTCCCATCATGGAAGGTGACCGCCCCGTGGGCGTGCGGGGCATTACGCTGGATATGAGTGAACGAAAAGCGGCCGAAGCCGAACGGGATCGACTGATGATGGCCATCGACCAGGCCGCTGAAACCATTCTTATTACGGATATTGATGGAAACATCGAATACGTTAATCCCGCTTTCGAGCAGATCACTGGATACAGGCGGGAAGAGGTGATTGGCCAGCATACGCGAATTCTGAAGAGTGGGGCCCATGACGCGATCTTTTATCAGGAAATGTGGGCGGTCCTGAATCGCGGGGAGAGCTGGCGGGGACGGATGCAGAACAAGAAGAAAAATGGAAGTCTCTTTACCGAGGAGGCGGTCATCTCGCCGGTGAGGGATGAAACAGGGCTGATCGTTAATTTTGTGGCGGTCAAGCGTGACATTACGAACGAGTTGGGCCTTGAGGAACAGTTGCGCCAGGCTCAGAAAATGGAGGCCGTTGGACAATTGGCCGGGGGAGTGGCGCACGATTTCAACAATCTGCTCCAGGTGATTCTGGGATATGGAGAAATTGCTCAGGATCAACTAAAGGGGGAGCCTTCGGTTCACGAAGCCATTGAGGAAATGCTCAAAGCGGGAAACCGCGCCAAAACTCTGGTCAGTCAACTGTTGGCGTTCAGCCGCCGCCAAGTGTTGGACATGAAAGATGTGAACCTGAACGAAGCCATCGGCGATATGCTCAAAATGCTGCATCGTGTCATTGGCGAGCACATCAATCTCAATTTTAGTCCCGGACGTGCCCTGGGGACCGTTCAGGCGGATCCGGGTCAAATTGGTCAGATACTCACCAATCTGTGCGTCAACGCTCGCGACGCCATGCCCTCCGGCGGCGTCATCACCATCACGACCACCAATGCGCGCATTGAGGCGCCCTTCTGTGAGACCCACGCATGGGCCCGGCCGGGCTGCTTCGTCCTTCTCAGTGTCACCGACACCGGCTGTGGAATCGATGCCGAAACACTGGATAGAATCTTTGAACCCTTTTTCACAACAAAAGCCGTCGGCGAAGGCACGGGGCTGGGCCTCTCGACCGTTTATGGTCTGGTCAAGCAGCACGAGGGCTTTTTAAATGTCGATAGCGCGGTCGGCCAGGGAACGACATTCAATATCTATCTTCCCACTGTGGAACATCCGGCCACGGCATGTGGCGATAAAACGAAAAAGCCTGTCACCGGTGGCGCTGAGACCATTCTGCTGGCCGAAGATGAGGAGATGGTGCGGCAATTGACGCAAACCATCCTGGAACGGGCAGGGTACACCGTGTTGACGGCTTGCGACGGCGAAGAGGCCCTCAAGGTTTTTGAAGCCCACGCCGACGAAATCGATTTGCTCTTATTGGATGTGATCATGCCCAAACTCGGAGGGCGCGTGGTCTATGATCGTATTCGTGAGCAACACCCCGGCGTGCGCGCGCTCTTTGCCAGCGGTTACAGCATGAGTTCTGTCCATAATGATTTTGTATTGGAAGAAGGCCTGCGACTCATCCAGAAACCAGCCCGACGAGACGCCCTCTTGAGCGAAGTCCGTAAAGCGCTGGACGAGTAAGGGACTCTTCAAGATTCTAAAACACGCGGTCGGTCTGTTTGCCATCCTGGCACAGAGACCGGCCGCGTGTCTTTATGACGGGGCGCCTTTGCGGGGTGTTATTGCGCAGCGGCAACGTCAAGAGGGCCCGGGGTGGCTTCCAGAACCACCCGGAATCCGACATGATGCGCCTTTTGCCAAGGCAAGTAGCCGAGACGGTAGGAGGCGGTGGACCGCTTGGGACGGTCATGCCAGGAGCCGCCGCGAACGGCCTTGATGGTTTCGCGCGACATGGCGTTCCGGCCGTCGCCATCCACATACGGATAATCCGTGTAGTCGCTTCGCGTCCATTCGGCCACGTTGCCGTGCATGTCATACAGTCCCCAAACGTTCGGCTTCAGTTGGCCCACTTCGGCCATGATCCGATAACCGTCGTTGAATGTGTTGTCGCGCGGCAACCATGCTTCGTAGTCGCTGGGGTTGTGGATGGGCTGGGGATTCACCCCGGTTACGGCGAGGCGCTTGGTCGCCAGATCCGCCAGGTTGGCGAAGGATGAAAAGTCGCTGCCGGCTGCGCCGAAGGAGAACGGCTCCGCTGAGCCCGCCCGACAGGCCCATTCCCACTGGGCTTCCGTGGGCAGGGTGACGGCCATACCCGTCGCTTGTGACATCCATTCACAGTAGGCCACGGCCTGTTCCCAGCTGATCCGAACGGCAGGCATGGTGTCCTCTTCGATCGGGTATCCGGGCGTCGTATGGTCTTTGTGCTGTTGATTGATGACGCCGTTCGAGTGGCTTGGATCGAAGCGGCGCATTTGGGCAAAGGTCACCTCGGTGGCGCTCATCCAGAACGGCTTGTCGATCGTCACGCGTGTGATGGGCCATTCGTCGGGCGTTTCGTGATTGGACCCCATGATATATTCGCCGGCGGGGATCAGGACCATATGCATCGTCACCCCGGCGCCGAGATCGATGGCGTGCTGGATTGGTTTTCCCGCTTTTGCCTGAAGCCTTTTGGCCCTTTCGGTGTCGAACGGCCAGCTGGCCACTTCCAGTTTTGCCGGGCTGGGTTGAGGCGGTTTTGCAGGTTTCACAAAGGAACGGTTGCCCAGATCCATATCGGGGATGGCCTCGGGATCTTCGGGACGGTTGGCATAACGGGTTCGCATTTCGATGCGGCGCTCATGCCAGCGGCCGGGGATTGTGCTCTGTTCGCCCCAAGTTCCGTGATCCGGCGTATTCAGGTCGATCCAGGTGTAAAGGCGATCCCAGGCTTCATCATCCAGTTCGACGCCATGATGTCCCTTTTCCAGCATTTGAATCAATTCACTGGTATTGGCGCAATACTCATAGGGGACCTCGACGTGATAGTTGCTTTCCGGTCCCGGGCGTCGCGTATAGCGATGCAGCTCAAGGTAGGCGGGGGTGAAATTGCCCCAGCCGTTTTGGTCCTTGGCGGTCAGGTCCGGCATCTGCGGGTTCCGGTTGTTGTGCGCTGCGTCGTGACAGCCTACGCAATATTTTTCAATGACGGGCTGATGCACGTCCCGCTTGAAGCTGAAGCCGCGCGCGGGGCCGTACCATTCCTTGATCGGAGAGGGTGGACGTTTGGCGGCGAGGGTCTGACGGGGAGGAGCGGCCTGATTCTGCGGTTCGTGACACCCCACACACGAGAGGGTTTCGCCGGGCATGGCCGTGAACCAGCTGCGCATGACCTGGACGGCGCGTCCGGCTTCGTCCAGGGGTTGAACGGCGATCGGCGTATTGGCCGGGACTTTGAATAGGGCCGATCCGTCTTTTTCCACCGGAACGGTTCCCAGAATGCGATGGACGTCCCACGCCCCTTCAATGGCGATGTGCTTGTGTCCGCCCATATTTGGATAGGCATAATGCATCTCGAAGAGCCGCAGATTCTTAACCGTGTCTCGGGGAACTCCCTTCATCCCCTGACCAACATAGACATCGATCAGATAAATGGTGGCGTCCTGACGGCTCAGATCCACGCGATCCGGCACAGCGGGGGGCCGGGGCGTTGGACGCAGCGGCAGCGGCTCGAGGAGCGCATAGCCGGGCGTTTCTTTAAGGAGCAGCATGTTATCGAAAATGTCGACCAGATAAATGCCCCACAAGGCGCTGGGGGTGGGCTTGGAGGCGACGAGGACGTATTTGTCGCTCAGCGGATAAGGATGGAGGAATTTCGGCCACGAATGATTGACGAGCTCATCGACGATGACCGGTTCCACCTTCTTGCCGTAGCCGGGGATGCGTTGCACCACGCCGTCGGCCTCGAAGCGTCCCTTGGCCGGGTCCAGAATGATCAACTCGCCCATCCGGGCAACGCCGTGGTGACCGGAAACGATCGTGACCACCTGTGTGGGATGGCCAGGGATGGGACGGGAGTAGAACATGGCGTTCGGCCAATAGGAATTACTGCCATAGTATTCCGTCTGGCTCGTGCCATCCGGATTCATGTGGAAGAGCAGCCGTGTAAAATAATGGGACGTGTCGGAATACTCCCAACGGGTGAACAGGACGCGTCCATTATTCAACACCGTGGGATTCCAGTTGTGATCCTGATCGAAGCACAATTGCCGGATGGCGCCCGTGTCTGGATCCATCAGAAACAGGTTGGCGACGGTGTCTGCGCCGCCGACGCATGGGACGCCGTGGAACACGCGGGTGGAATCGAAGATAATGCGCCCGTCGGGCAGGTAGCAGGCGTCGTAGTTGTTTACGTCGTCATACAGCCCCGGCGTGACCTGACGCAGATTCTGGCCATCCACGCCGATTTCCCAGATCTGCCATCGGGCATGGCTGCCGGGCATGGAAAAGAGCATCCGGTTGCCATCGAAGTGCAGATCCACATCCCCCACAAATCCCAAGTGATCGGGACGGAACAGGGTCTTGATTTCCGGATTGGGCTCTTTATATCGCAGGCGGGCGATTTCGTTGTCATATCCCGTGGAAGGGATGGAACAGTTTCCCTGCCAGTTCTGTGGCAAGCCCATCTGCCCCTCGCCGCGTTGGATCAACAGGATCTCGTCAAAATCGGCCAGCAATGGATTGGCCAGCAGGGCCTCGCGTTCAAAGGTCAGGATCTCCTCAATGAAGGATTCGCTCAGGGCCGGGGCCGATTCCTTTTCGAGGTTCGTCATGATCTGTTCGAATCGGACCAGTTCTTTCAGATAATTGGACGGGTAGTGCTCCGGATAGGTTTTGGTTAGATGGGCGATGGCGCGCCGGAGGGCGGCCATATCCAGTGAGTCGAGTCGCGACCGGTTGGCCTCGGCCCCTTCAAGGATGGCGGCGCCACTCTGCATTAACTGGAGCCAGCGGACATTGTCCCAGGAAGCATTGTCGGAAACCAGTTTGCGATAAGCCGGACGCATCCGCCGGGCGCGATCGCCCAATGTCTTCATCATACGCATCAAGACGGCCTTCTCTGTTTTGACGCTGGTGGCGTCTTGGAACCAGGCGATCAGTTCCTGTCCGGAAACCACGGAACGCAAACGCCGGCTGTCCTCGGTAAAGTCCCTGTTGATTTGTTCCAGCAGCGTTTGCAAGGGATTGGTTCCGGCAGAGAAGTAAAAACCATGACCGCCCGAAATATTGAAGACCTTGACGAAAAGAATATTGGTACCCTTTTTCAAGTTCAGGACCACCCGGTCCTGATTGGGGGCGACACCGCGGGGCACATTGTTTGACAGGATTTTTTCACCATTCAACCAAACCTCGATGCCGTCATCGCTTCCGAAAGAGGCCGGACGGGTTATGGGGGTTGGACACTGGAGCGTCCGCGTCAGATAGGTGGCGGCGTTGCTGTGCCCTCCCGGCAGGTCGTGAATGCGGCCATCAACCAGTTCATCGGCGGGCAGCCATTCTTTCCCATTCGGATTGGGCGCCGCTGGATTAAAAGCCGTATCGTTGAAATCGTTGCTCGGGATGGGCTGTGTGCGTCGCCACGGGCTCATTGTGACTGCGGGAGCCTTTCCGCTTGCCTTGAGTTTCTGTTGGTAGGCGGCCTTGGAGGCCACCATGGTCTCGGCCCAGGAGTCCTTTTTGACATAACCGCTGACGAGGGCTTCGTAGTTCTGAGCGGACGCGAAGACGTTGATGATCATGCAAATCATACCGAAAGCCCATGCCCGCGAGCCTCTGGCACAACTGGAACCGGATAAACGCATGTGGAAGATTCCCTCCTGTTTGGTCGCCCCCCAGTCCATTCCCTCTTATCCGGGGATAACGGACGGTCTGACACGTTTTCTTCTGGCGATTGAATGGAGTCATCGTTTCATCATGAAGGAAGCGCCGATTCAAAAGATAAACAATTATATCGCCCGGCAACGAGACAGATCAAGGGCCATTGCCCCGCGGGCCACGGGACAAAAAGGGGGAGAGGCTGGCAAAAAGAAACACGAGGGGGAAGGACCGTCCTCCCCCCTCGTGAGACTTTTCGGATGGGAGCCCGGAATCAGGCTCCTCGCTCCGAGGTTAGTTTGTCAACTGATCCAGCCCCACCTGGTCAAAGCCAAATCCGGTCCAGGGCACGTCTGGATACTCGCCGCCGTCAGCCATTTGAATGGCTGCCTGAATGGTTTCAGGAGCGTCGTCGCGTTTCATGGAATAGACCTGGAACTGCGGCTTAATGATAACGACCACTTCCCGATCACGTTTCGTTGTGACTTCCCGGCCAAAAAGGAGGCCAAGATAAGGAATACGGCTCAGGTAAGGCATCCCAGAGCGGGCCTTGACCCGGGATGTTTTGGTCAGGCCGCCCAAAATGATCGGCTGGCCGTTGGCGATCGTAAAGGCCGAGCTGAAGTACTGGTGGTCGATGATGGGGCCACCGGCCGGCGTCTGGCCGACGACTTCACTCAAATCCAGGGACATGGCGATTTCGGCGCTTTCCAGCCCCACAACGGGGGCCATGGTCAACAGAACGCCGGCTTTTTGAGACTTGGCATAAGCGATGGAACGATCGCGATAGATGGACAGCATCGCCTGAAGCGGCACCGGAATCGTGCCCACTTCGGCCTTGGTCAATTCTCCGTCGGCGATCCGCAGAGCCAGTTGCGCGGCGACCTGGTCCGTGATGGCCTGTGTGGAGCCATCCAGATTCCGGACAAACGCGACCAGCGTGGCGACGACCGCTGCGGGCGGCGTTGCCGGTGTGGCGTGCTGGCTGTTAATCAGCGTATCCAGAGAAACGCGGACTTGGCCGGCGCGATGGGTGTGCTCATACAGATCGGCCAGATCCTTCGAGGGCGGATCGAGTGACAGTTGTGAGGCGGCAGCGGTAGCTTTGGCTTCGAAAGCCACAATATCATCAATGGCTGCGAGCTCGGCCACTTCACCGCTCTTGACAGCCAGTGTGTTGCGTGTGACCAGTCGTCCGCGCCCGGTGGAACGCAGGAAGTCCAGGTAGGCGGTGGTCAATGTCACATTGTATCCGCGATACCGTCCCCAGTCTGAACCGTCGAGCGGCAGGGCGCCCGGGAAAATATCTTGCTGTTCGTCGCCGTAGAAATCCCAGAAGACGAGTTCAAAGAGGTTGCGTCCAGGCCCGTTTTTCCAGGATTCCCAATCAAATCCCAGGGCCAGGTCGTTCTGGGTGTCCACTTCAAAGATTTCCACTTCCAGCGTGATCTGGCTGGGCGGAATATCCACTTCATTGAATCCCCGATCGACCAGCGGCTTGATGCAGGGTTGATCCAGGATAATCATCGCGTTGTTGGAATCATCATAGGCGAAGTCCCGATCCGGTGTGGTGTACAGCCAGATGATGTTGTTGTAGATTTTGTGGATGTCCCGGTGAGTCCCTTGGTAGTACTCGGTCCACGATCCGTCGTCAATTTCATTGACCCACTCGTGATCCAACGCCGCCAGGGTTTTTTCGATGTAGGGCAGCTGGAAGGGCGGACAGACAACAACCAGTCCGTTTTGGTTCCGTTTCTTATCCCAGAGCGTATCGGCGTCGCCACCTTCCTTGCGGCAGATGATGCGGGCCAGAGAACGCAATTCGCGCGGGCTGGCGTTCTGCAGGTGGATAAACTTGGTCACGTACTTCCGGATCAGGGATTTCTGATCGGTTCTCAAAACAGAGACCACCCCGGATTCCGCGTTCAGGTTTAATTGCTCATCCTGATACAGGTAGTTGTTGATATTGCTCGGGATGGTTCCCGGGCTGGGGTTCGTCAAGTGACTCACATCGGTCGCGTAGTCGGCATCAATCGCTCCGGCGTGCTGCGCGACCAACAGGCTTGTCACGGCGATCAATGTGGCGAGTCTTGCAGATTTATGGATCATTTCTCTTCAATCTCCTTTGATTCAGATTATGTTCGCATCGTTGTGATGTGAACAGGGGGCGGTGAATCCGCACAGGTCATTCGTCGCTGTGTTACGGCAACTGAACAACCGACTCGCCTTTGGCTCGGCCGGCAATGGCCTGGTCCGCTTCGGTCATATTCTCCTGGCCCACGACGCTGGCCGTGATGGCCGTCACCAGCAGGGATTTCTGCGTCAGAGTCTTTTCCCCACCGAACGCGTAGCCGATCAACGGAATCTGTCCCAGAATGGGAACCTTCGCGCTTGTCTGGATTTTGCGCTCACGCACGAGTCCGCCCAGCATGATTTCAGCGCCATCCTCGACGGCGACCGCATCGACAATTTGACGCGAACCCATAACCGGCGCGCCGGAACTGTCATAGCCGAGAATATTATTGACACTCAAATCGATGTCGAGATTGATCGTCTTGAGTCCCACGGTGGGGACAACGGTCAAAACCAGACCGGCGTCGGCGGTTCCGATCACCGGTGGCGCGGGAGCCGGCCCGCTGGTCGGGAACGCATAGGCTGTCGCCAGAGAACTCATGGTGGCCGTCTGGCCCGTGACGGTTCGGTCAAACGCGACGGCGCCGCTGGGGATATTCAGAGTCGCCGGAGCCGCCGTATTATAATACAGCACGCGATCGCCAGACGTCAGATGCGCCGGCATTGCGTTGATGCCAATCATTTTCGTATCCACCATGACTTTCGCTTTGCCCTCGGCCACCAGGAAATCGAAGAAGGCGGACGGATAAGCCAGGTAACCGCCACGCGTGTTAATGTTGCTTTGACCCGCGGCGTTGTTTTTCATTGATACCCGTTTAGCGGCGTTGATGAATTGAAAGGCCACTTTCCCGGGACCGTTTTTCCAGGCCTCAAAGTCCAGACCCAGGGCGCCGTCACTGTGAGCAGCCACTTCATAGACCTTGACGCCGAACTCAACCTGCGTCAGGGGCTTGTCTATTTCCCGAATCAAAAATTCTTTGGCCGTCTCGCCGCCCACTGGCGAGTCATAAATCAGGAGGGAGTTGGTTTCCACATCCGGCAACAAGGCCGGTTGTTGGCCCATCCAGAGGCCGACCGCCGCCCGCAGGCCCGCGTCCGTCGCGCTGCGATGGCGCATGCGATAATAGCCATAATAAGACCCAGGCCCGCTGTGAATGTCCGAGCGGTCCAAATCCAAGGCCAATTGACGCAGGCTTTCGAGTTGATATTCCGGACAAATAACGGTGATCAGGCCGCCGGGTTCTTCGGGGTGCTTGAAAACGAAGATGCCGCCTTCTTCCCGGCTTACTTCGGCCCAGAAGAAGTTGATCAGGTTGAAGGGATTGACATTCTTCATTTCCAGTGTTTCACAGATGTAGCGGGTCACTTGCGCTTTATTGTTGGTGCGCAACACCCTGACTTCGCTGACCTCGTTGTCCTGAACCGGTGACGTCGCCTCCTGCGCCTGCGTCGTCTGGATCCAGCAAGCCAATGCCATAAGCACTGCCAGTTTTCTTAGCATGAACCTTTCTCCGTCGTATGGGATTGTAATCACTGTTGTGATCATTACTGGTTTGTCGCGCCCGGCTGGAAGCGACCCGCTCCCGGGGCCAACAAACTTTCGTCATACAGTTTCATCGGTCGTCGAAATGCTTGGATCCGATCCGATGAAACCTGATCCGCTGGCTTGGGCTCGAACGGCTTGGCCCGCGCCCAGACACCGCCGCCATACGGATCAATAAAATACGATTGGGTCTGTCGGACGCCATCGGCATTCTCGGCGTGAATATTGACCCACCAACGTTCATAGCCTCCTTCGTCAATGATGAGTTTGACCTCCGCCTCTGGGGCGTCGGCGCCGGCCGCGCGCGCCGCAACCTGTATCGCGTCTTCTTTGGTCATCAGACCGTCCACATACCGGTGGATGTATACGTCCTGGCCCCGGACATCAAAGGCCAGGGACTGCGCAAAGGCCCGATCGGTCAATTCCGGATTCTCCGGATTGGGCATTCCATAAGACGCATTGAGCAAAAATTCGCCGCGTTCGAACGTCAAGGTGGTAAAGACAAAGGCCTTCGAAACGCTTTGCCCCGGCTCCAGTGTTGTCCAGGCCCCGATTGTTTCCTTGTTGGAATAGACCGGTTCCCGAGCGATCGCCTGGCTGAGACCGCCCTGCTTGCGCGGGCAATAGGTGAACTGAGTGGAGAGATAGTCCGGGATCATGATATCCACGGGCATATTGTGCGAATTGGTCAACGTCGCCGTGCATAAAACCGCTTCCCCCGGGCGGTACACATCCCGGTTCATTTCGATTTGCATCGTGACCTGACTCAAACGATTGGGCGCGTTTTGAGGGGCGCAAGCCAGAAGGCCCAAGGCGAAGCCGCACAGAGCCCAAAGAGCCGTAAAGAAGCGAAGACGATTCCAGAAGACGTTCATTGAGGGTACCTCGATGGGATAGGGGTGATGAATGGGGTAGATGGATAGCGCTATACTAATACAGAATGATGGGGGACCATAACGAAGCGAAATCGAACTCGTCAAGTCCTTTTTCACTTCATCTGAATGACCCGAACTCCGCGCCGTCTCGCAGTGGTATGGATCGCAAGCATAATCAGAAATTGTCGGATATATGGATATCCTCATTCATTCTCCCTGGCGGGAAGAAATCGCATTTTGGGCTGGACAAGGCCCACGGGTCAGGAGTCAAATTATTACATGAGAACAAACCGCATGGGAGGCTCAGTGCCAATCGCGCGGTTTTTTTTGTGAAGGGATGGATATGCGACGCCCCAGTATGCAGCAAAAATCATCGGCCTTAACCGCCGCCGCCGGACCGGAACTTTCCACAGTGATGCATGAATCGCTGATTATGGATCTCGATACCGCCGATAAAACCGACGCCCTCAATCAAATGGTGGACCTTTTGGCTCAGTCTCCCAACGTCAAAGATCCCGAGGCATTACGCGCGGCAATTTTTGAACGGGAAGAACAGTTGTCCACCGGCATCGGCATCGGCCTGGCTGTGCCGCATGTGCGGCTGGCTTCTGTCGAGGGATTTGTTATTGCCGTCGGCCGTTCCATCCAGGGAATCGAATTTGACGCCCTGGACGGGCAGCCTGTTCATATTATCACCATGATCGCTGTTTCCGAGAAACAGTCCCGGGAATACCTTAAACTTCTGGCCTCGCTCGTCACGCGGCTGAAAGATGAAGGCGCCCGACGAAAGATCATGCAGGCGACACAGCCGGAGGAAATCAAATCCGTGTTCGCCACGAAAGGACGAGGCGTCTGAGGTCCTGAGGGCGCGTCCGGTCGGAAGACCACGGATGACGCCCTTGGAACGCCCAATTCCATGCGACTTTCCACATTAATTAAAGAAGAACATATTGTCGCCGATCTGCCGGGGGAGACTCTGGAAGAAGGTGTGGCGTCTCTCCTGGAAACGATCGAAGGGGAAGACCTGAAAAAAATCCGGGCCGCCCTGGCCGATCGACGTCTGGAAACCGCCGATCTCATTGGCGAGGGCGTCGCCATTCCGCACGTCCGGCTGGAGGGATTGGATAAATTCCATATCTGCATTGGCAATTCAGAAGAGGGCCTGCGTGTGGAAAAAAAGGGGAAAGACGACGATGACGCGGGGGAAAATAAACGAGTCCATCTGGTCTTTCTGATCCTGACACCACAGACACAAATCACGCTCATGCTCCAGACCCTGGCGGCCATCGCCCGATTGTGTCATCGCCGCGAGATTCGACAGAATCTGAAGAAATGTAAAGCGCCGGCTCGCATTTTGCGGCTGATCGAGGAAAGCGACGTGGAGGTCAAGCGCGTGGTCACCGCCGGTGACGCCATGCGCTCGTGTCCCTATGTGCTGTCCATGGAAGCCGATCTTTCCGACGCATTGAAAATGCTGATCAAATCCAGCGAAAGCGCCCTGCCGATTCTCAACGATGACGGGCGATTCTATGGGGTGATTACCCCGGCGGATATGTTCAAACTGGGATTGCCCAAGTATCTGGACATTTTGAGCGACACGGAATTCCTGACCAACTTCGAGCCCTTCGAACAGGTGCTCGCCAATGAAAAGAAAATGAAGGCGTATGAGATTGCTTCGACCGAGCCGCCGCGAATGGCGGCGAATGCGCCGATTCTGCAGGTGGCCCACCTGATGGTTAACACGCCCACATCCGTTGTCTTTGTCGTCAATTCAGACGGCAAACTCCAGGGCGTGATTCATGAACGCGACATTCTGGCCAAAGTCCTGATGCCATAATCGCGGATAATTTCCCAAGCGCCAGGCGCACAATGAGTGACGATGAAAACGATTGCCAAAATACTGATTGATTATGACGTCCCCGATTCCATAGCCGGTCGGCGAAAATTGCGCGAACTGGCCGAAGCCGTTCTGCCAGTCCTGCCCGAGGGAGCCCGGCTTCGGGATTTCAAAATGACGGAAGACGGGACCGGACGGTTGATTGAAAAAATTAATCTACCCGAGTCGGAATAAGAGTCGCCTCATTTTAGAACAGTCATAAAATCTCATGCCGGATCGGTTTGGTTTCCAGCCCGAACGGTGAAACCAACGATCCAACCGGAACGCACACGAATGGGGGGCAATGCGCATATGAAACGACTAATTGGGATCCTCACCGTCTTCATCACAGGCTTCGCGACCGTCAATTCCTATGGGGCATCCAATATTTATGTGGCGCCCAATGCCAGGGCTGGCGGGAATGGAGAGAAAGGATCTCCTTACAGGACATTGGAGCAGGCGCGCGATGGGATCCGAACCGCCCGCGCTTCGGGCGCCCTGAAAAAGGACTCGTCCGTCACGATCCATCTGGCTCCGGGTATCTATCGGCGGGAATCCGCATTTGTGTTGGAGGCTCAAGACAGTGGCGCGGCTGATGCGCCGGTGGTGTATCGCGCGCAGGCGCCTGGCCAGACCCG
>JADFCT010000100.1 GCA_017161665.1 Candidatus Sumerlaeota bacterium | reverse complement strand
TCATCATTTTTATGCGGTCGCCGAGGCTTCCCACCAGGTCAGGCAGGTCATAGACGGGCAGAGCGCCATGGACGGTGTTAATGAGCTGGTTGCGGGTGATGTCTGTATTGAGGACCGCGGTCCAAGATTCAATCATGCCCACGAGTTCCACACGGTCAAAGAGCGCCGGCTCGAAGGCGGCGGCGTGAAGGGCGGGGACGCCGACATTGCCAACGGCCCACAGCTGGATGCTTTGAGACTGGGCGTGTTCCTTCAGATAGCGGGCGGCGACCAGAAGGTCTTCGGCGCGCATGGTCACAAAGGAACGACCGAGCAGATAGGCCGTGTAAGCATCTTGTCCGTCCGAACCAAACCAGGGTTTGAAGTAGTTGTGATTGGTCTGGCGGGTTTCGCCGATGCCGCGTGGTTCGACAAAGAGCAGCGGAACGGAAAATTCGGCCATCATGCGGTCCATGACGCCGCCGGGGCGCGAGGCCAGGGCGATGCCCCATTCGTCGGTCATGAGGATGGGGGAGGAGCCGGGGGCGTTTGGCGCCTTTTTAGGACGGGCAAGAATGGCAGGCAGGACGATGCCGTTTTCAGGATGCAACAGAAGGGTTTCCAACGTATATGTCTTCCGGTCGAGAGTCTCTACTTGTGTGACCTCTGGTATGGGAAGATCGGACAACGAACGAACTTTTGCGATGGCGCGGGCCTGGGCCAGCGCGTCGTCGGGGGTGTTTTTCCAACGTTCTGCGCGTTCTTTTGCGTACTTAGCGTTGAGTTCGCGATTGACGTCATAGAGCGTACGGGCGCCGTCCAGGAGCACGACCTGCCCTTGAGGGGCGCATTGGATTTCCTCTTCGGTGAGGACGGTGAGATCGGCTGGCTCGCTGATCGGCCGATCCTCGTTCTTGAGCCATCGACTCATCCAGCGGGCCGCGCCTTCCCGTTGGGCCTGACTGTAGTTGTGAGGCGCGTCGTTTTCGAGGATATCGACGCGTTCGGCATATCCCTGCCGCGAATAGAGACGCTTGGCATAGCGGAAGGTGGCCCAGGCGTCGTCGATGTTAAAGAAGTCTTGCGTTGCCGTCAGCATCAGGACAGGACTGGGGGCGCGCATGAGGATATAATCGGCGTGATCCATGCCAAAGGCCAGTTGACCATAGATATTCTGTTCGGCGTCCTGAGGCTCATAGAGTTTGAGGGTACGCGGATACAGGCCGCAGAGATAACAGCTCGGCGCGGCGGCTTTGACGCGGTCGTCCAAGGCCATGAGGTAGGAGGTCTGGGTGCCCCCGCCGCTGTTGCCCGTACAGCCGAGGCGATCGGCATCGACATCGGGACGTTGGGCCAGATAGTCCAGCCCCCGCATGGCGTCCCATATTTCATAGCGGGCGAAATTGGTTCCCAGCAGGATGGAACCGACTCCCATCATGGTATGACCTTTCGTGCCGCCGATGATCGGTTTGCCGGTGTCGTTGAGGAGTTGATAGCGCTCGCCCTGGTCGTAGGGGTCGAAGATGAAGGCGACCATGCCGTTGAGGGCCATGAGGGCGCTGGCCCGTTGATAGCCGTCGTAGGCCTTTCCATTTTCGGAATGGCCGCAGGGGATGAGCACGCCGGGCCAGGGGGGCGCGAAGCGTTTGGCGTCGGGGACAAAGGCGGCGCCGGTTACAAAGACACCGGGCAATGATTCGAAGATGATTTTTTCGACATGAAAACCTTCGCGCTGGACGACGCCGACCTTCTGGACATTGAGCGGCGTTCGTTCGGGAAAGCCGCCCAACTGCTCAACAAAAAACGTGCGTCGGGCTTTTTGATAGGTGGTGATTTGTTCGGGTGTATCAATGGCTTCATAGGTCGCCTTCCAGCGATCCCAGGCGATCTGTGTCTCACGGGTGAGGTAACGCTGCATCATTTCCGCCGGAGGGCCGCCACACCGGTCGTCATGGCCGATGAGGATGTGGATGTCCTCCGGCGGTTCGGCCGCGAAAGTCGGGGTGGGGGGCAGGACCGCTGTTAAGAGAAGGCACAGGGCCGGAATGATTGTCTGTGACAGCATTTTGTTTGATGAGTGTTCGCGCATGATTATCCTCGCAAAGGCGTAATGTTTTGTTGGTCTTCGTCGTCCGCTTCCGATACGATTGTATCGCTTGTCCGGGACGGGATGTAAAGGGCCTTGTGAAGTCGCTTCCCGGTATTTCTCTGAAGGAGATGTCAGATGCATACTTCTCGCCGAACATTTTTGGGCGCGTCGGCCCTGGGCGCTTTGAGCGCTCTGCGTGGTCCGAGCGTCTCGGCGGCGCCGAAAAAATACAAAGTTGCCGTGATCGGACGCACGGGGGGCGGCAATTACGGCCACAGTTATGAGATGATTTTCCGCGGCCTGGATGCCGTTTCTCTGGAAGCCATTGCCGATGGGGATCCCAAGGGGTTGGCCGCTGCGGCCAAACGGTCGGGCGCCAAACGACAATATGCGGATTATCGCGACATGTTGGACAAGGAGCGGCCGGATCTGGTTTCCATCGCGCCCCGCCTGCCGGATTGCCACCGCGCCATGGCCGAGCACGCCATTGCGACGGGCGCGCATATCTTCATGGAAAAACCGTTTACGGCGACCATCGAAGACGCCGACGCCATCGTCGAGGCGGCCGAAAAACAGGGAACTCGAATCGCCCTGGCCCATCATCGCCGGTATCAAACCGTCTTCCACAATATGAAAGGCCTCTTGGAGCAGGGCTTCGCAGGGCAGGTATTGGAGGCCCGCTTCCGCGGGAAACAGGACGCGCGGGTGGGGGGAGAGGATATGATTGTCTTGGGGACCCATGATTTCGACACCATGCGCATGTTCTTTGGCGATCCGATCTGGTGTTCCGCCATGGTGACCACGGAGGGGCGGCCGATCGTGATGCCCGGCGACGCGCGCAATGGCTCGGAACCCATTCGTGTGGCGGGCGATACGATCCGCGCCACGTTTGGTTTCCCGAATGGCGTGATCTGTACCTGGGATTCGATTCGGACGGACGACCACTGGAATCGAACGGTCAGTTCCGAAGCGAAATGGGGATTTGAAATCCGGGGAACGCGGCGGATTCTCGTCTTTCAGTCCGGCAAGGATATGATGTACTGGGATTCGCCGTTTTCCTGTTTTGAAAACGCCTCGCAACAATGGCGTCCCCTGCCCGTGGCGGACGGCGCGGTGTCGCCGGATTGGATGCGTCAGCCCATTCGCAGCCTGATTCATGCCATTGAAGCGGCCGAGGAGCCGGTCTGTTCTGCGCGGGACGGGCGCTGGACCGTTGAGATGCTGACGGCGGTATATCAATCAGCCCTGACTGGAAGACGGATTCCTTTTCCGTTACAAGTTCGCGTGGATCCCTTGAAAGGGTGATTGAGGCCGGTCAACGCCGCAGACGAAATATTTCCACGAAGCCGTTGGTGAAGGCGGGGCGTCCGAGTTGGTCATATCCAAAGGGCGGGGCGCCCCGTTGATGGAATTGCTTTTCCAACGGCCCGACATACAAATAATCCACAGCGAATGTGTCCACGTGTTTTTGGAATTCTTTCCAGGTCATCTGGCCGGAGAAGAGGTTCCCGGTAAACAGTCGTTTTTGCTGGGAGAAACTTGTCTCGACGTTATGGCCGTAGAGCACACGGTTGCCGGTGAGATAGGGAATCGCGTTCGCGCGGTCCATGGAGGCCCAGATCGTATCACGCCAGTTTGTGTGTTCGGCCAGCCAGTCCATGGCTTCCAGTTCCGAAAAATGCACATAATGATCCGGCGCCTTAGGATCAAAAAGGGCGAAACTGTACTGATACAGGGACCATAGGGTTCGGGGAAGGAGCAAGAGGAGCACACAGCCATATACCAGGAACTGATGTCTTCGAATCACGGGGCGTCGCGACACCGGCGATTGTCTTCCAGTGGTTTCTTTCTTTCCACCCTTTCGCCATCGACCAATCCATCCCAGCAGCGCCGGATCCACCCACAAGCCCACAGCCATTCCCAAGGCAATCGGAAGGCCTTCGATCATCCGTCGCTGAAACATGACGGGAATATTGACCATGATGAGAATGGACAGAATCCACAAGCCGACGAACTGAATCCGGGGGTTGCGCCAGTTCCGGCGCGCCAGCGCGCCGATGGCCACCAAAGCCAGAATTAGAAAGATGTCCAGCGCCACCGCCCACTGGCCGAAATAATCCCATTTGAGATAATTCTGGGCATTGATGACCTGGAACATGTCGTGACTTTGTTTGACCCACAGCAGGTAGGCGATCGGTCCCCCCCCTGCGATTCCAAAGGCGAGCCCGGCAGTCAGCAGTTTCCATAAGGACCGGAAGGAGCCTGTCGTTATCCAGCGGACAAGCAGAAAGCTCAGCCCTGCCAAGCCTAGCGGCAGAACATCAAAAGGATGCACCCATCCCAGGACAAAGCCCGAGAGGGCGCAGAGCAATGTGTATCGAAGCCATCGATCGGGCCGAAGGACGACACTGAGGAAGGCGCCGGCGGTGAGGGCGCAGAATATCAACGAGAAGGTAAAATGGGGAAACATGACACAGGAAAGGAGACAGTGGGATTCGGAGATGGCATACGTGCCGATGCCTCCCCCGATCATGGCGTACAATGTCATCCAGAGCCGCTTATCTGTACGGCAGGTTAACCGCCCCGCGAGCCAGTATAGAGTCATAAACAGCGCGAAGGTCAGTCCGACGCGGGCTCGATCATAGATCAGCGCCAGAACCTGTGGTGTTCGGGGCGCCTCACCGGTCCGCCAGTGGAGCCATTGTCCATACCAGCGCGCGCCGTGGCCCAACACCACATGGAAGGGGTACATCAGGACCGGTTCATGGTCGATGGTGTCGTACAAGTTTGTGGTCAACCATTCCCCACGATAGCCGGGGCGCATTTTGGCAAAATAGGTGTTGTTATCATAGGGGGCCGGGCTCCAGAGATACTGGTATCCCTCTTGTGTCAGGAGCAGGCCGTACCAGTTGGGGACGGCTGCAATCACGCTGGTCACAGCGGCCAGCAGACTGGCGATGAGCAGCCCCTGGCGGCGGATATTCGTTTTGCTTTTTTTCATTGTGATTCAAATCCCCGGCGGGCGGCCTGAATGAATGCGCGCACTTTCGCATGGTCCTTACGCCCCGGTTCGGCTTCGACGCCTGAGGCGACATCCACTCCCCATGGGCGAACCCGCCGAATCGCTTCGGCCACCGTTTCCGCTGTCAGTCCGCCGGCCAGAATCACAGGGAATCGTTCCGCTCGGTCGGCAAGCAGACGGTGATCGAACGCCCGTCCCGTTCCGCCCCATTCGCCCAGACCGGGCGTGTCGCACAGGTACCCATCCACATCGTAGTCGTCAAAGGCCGCAACGGATTTGGCGTCGGAGATATGAAACGCTTTGAAGACGCCGTAGCCGTGTTCGCGGAGGGGCGCCGCCATCGTTCCTGGCTCGCGTCCGTGCAATTGAATGATATTCAGCCTCACCAGTTCGGCGATCGTCAACATCTCTTCAAGTGATTCGTTGACGAAAACACCGGTGGCTTGAATGGCGGCGTTTATTTCCCGGGCGGCGGCGATAATCGTTCGCGCTGCCGCTGGCGTGACATGGCGTGGACTTTTGGGATAAAAAATAAATCCCAGGCAATCCGCGCCGGCTTCAACGGCCACAGCCGCATCCGCCGCGTGGGTGATGCCACAGATTTTGATGATGGATTTCATGCTTTTCAGCGTTTCGCCCATATCGTCACAGGCTCCTATTGTTCCACCGGGGGCGCTACGCGTCGCATGACTTCTTCGATGACTTCATCGGCTGTGCGTCCAGCCAGTCGGGACTGGGGCTTCAGAATCACACGGTGCCGCAGGGCCGGTGGCGCCATGGCTTTAATGATGTCCGGGATCACATAGTCCCGTCCCTCCAGCCACGCGCGCGCCTGGCTCAGGCGAAAGAGGGCCAGCGAGGCGCGCGGACCCGCGCCCAGTTGCAGGTCATCGTGGTCGCGGGTGGCGTTGATGAGCCGCACAATGTAGTCCGTCAGTTCGCGAGCCATATAAACCTCTTTGACGGCCTCCTGAGCCGCCAGCAATTCATCCCGTGTGGCGACTGGTTGGAGGGACTCGATCGGATGCCGCTCCCGTTGCGCCTCCAGAATCCGGGCTTCAATGGCCGGTTCCGGATAGCCCAGGCTGCATTTGGCCATAAACCGGTCGAGTTGGGCTTCGGGCAGATTGTAAACCCCCTGTTGCTCCAGCGGGTTTTGGGTGGCGATGACGAAAAACGGCGCGGCCAGATCATAGGTCGTGCCGTCGGCGCTGACCTGGCGTTCGCCCATACATTCCAAGAGGGCGGATTGCGTTCGGGGGGTGGCTCGGTTGAGTTCGTCGGCCAACAGCACGCTGGTGAAGACGGGGCCGGGGCGAAACTCAAAGGCGTCGTTTTTTCGGTTATAGATTGAAACACCGGTAATGTCGGTGGGCAGCAGGTCCGGTGTGAACTGCACGCGCTTGAAATCAATGTCCAGCGATCGGGCCAGCGCGCGAGCCAAGTAGGTTTTCCCAACGCCCGGCACGTCTTCGATCAATAGATGTCCCTGCGACAGCAGGGCGCAGATCAGGAGATCGATGGCCTCGTCTTTTCCCAGGATAACCCGTCGGATATTGTCTGCCAGTTTGGCGCTAAAATCGCTCATGTTGTGTGTCCCGGTATCCCCGATCCGTGGGGATTGGAAATCATGATAAAGAATCGTCAATAAACTCGGAAGCAAATTGCCGCACATGCTTCCCATCCAGAATATGGAACCGCCGGACCTTCTTCAACGCCTTCTTTGCAAACATGGCCAGGGGCATGTAAATGATATGGCGCTCGAACTGGCGGGCCAGGGCCGTCATCTGCGCCGTGGGAGGGGTGTGGGCCACATACGCGACATTGCGATATTCCGAGTACATGATCGCCGCCCCCAACAGGACGTCGGCGCACCACTCATACTGACTCAGCGCCGGGTCCACCCAGGGGTTGAGAATTTGGTTGGCGGGATATACCGACATAATTCCGTTGAAATGGGTATAACAAATCCCCGGTCCCACGACGTGTTCTCCCAGTGGATCCGCATAGAAAGCGATATCCGATTCATTCTCGTGTTCGGCGTAAAGGGCTTCGCGCCAGGAATAATTCCAGTCAATGGTTTCGTCCCGGAATATGAGGACGACAGGTCCCACCTGGCCCGTGGGCATGGGTGTTTCGCGGACGTAGATTTTGCCGGTGTGCCAATTGCGCATGGTTTCACGCACATCCAGCCCGTCCAGAAAACTATGGGTGAACTCTTCCACGCGTGTGCGGTCTTCACTCATGATCTGGAGCGCCCGTTGTCGGATATACCGCATGAATCCTTCCTGGCGCTCATCCTCTGGCGGCCAGGAACAGATGCCCTTGCTCAGGTTTGGATCCCAGAATTGCTTCCAGATTTCCTGCATCCGATGTGAGGGACGGCGTTTGAATCGAATCTGCCGTTCTTCCGAGGGCGGCGGCGCCCAGTGGGGATGAATCCGTCTGGGACCATTGCCCTCTGCTGTTTCCCGTGAACCGAAATCCACCTCGGGCAGGCCGCTATTCAGTTCCTGGTAAGGGTAGGACGCGGCCAGCGCATACGTTTCGTAACCATAGTCGCCGTCCACACAGCCGTTGGCGGCCATGGCGATGGTGTATAAATCGGGACGATACCGCTCGGTTAGGAGCATGAGGTTGCGCGTATATTGCATCAGAATGCGCCACTGTGTCAGATTGACGATTTCCTTGTGGCGGTGTTGATATTCCTTTTCCGCCTCCAGGTAAATAGTCCGAATGGCCTCCAGTTTGGCGAATCCTCCGGGGGCGTTCAGTTGTTCACTTTCCCGGGCGCATTCATACAGGTAAACTAAATACGGGATTTCCGTCAGGCAATGGGCAAGGGAGTCCGGCAGGGCCCGAACCAGCACGGAATCCTTGCGTGGATTGCGGGATTGGAGTCGATTCAGATCCAGTCCGGAGTCCATATCGTCCGACTCGTCGTGAGGCTCTCGAAGGGCTCGGACGAGGCCGGGCCATGCGGTGAAACTTCCAATCCACAGAATCGTTCCATATTCCCGTTGGAGCGCGCGTAGCGCTCGAGCCATGCGTTTGCGCGCGCCGGCTTCCTTCTGTCGGGCAATCCGGGCAACCAGGAACGGCCAGACTCGGCGGCAGTAGGCTTCGTATCCCGCCTGATCGGCGACAAAGTCACATGGCAACGGAATATGGACATCCCGCAATCCGGTTTCGCCCATATCCACGAAAAAAGAGGGTAAGTCAAACTCGCGTCCCAACCGGAGTCCCTCAATCATGGCGTCACACGGATCGATCGTGAGGTGTCGAATGGCGTCGGAGCCTTTGGTGGGATCGCTGTAACAGACGGCCGTGATTTCCGGCAATCGGCCGATTCCGCTTTGAATCCAGCGGTTCATGGACGCGGGCAGTTCCACGGCCAAGGCCGCCGGTTGTTCCGCGAAACAGCGGCGTCGGACTTCTTCGGCAAACGTCACCCGCCCCCATGTCGAGGGGATCAATGTGATGCCGCCAATGTGGAGAGGAGTGTTTTTCATTGCCTGGAAGCCCGTGATTTTCCTCGATAACTTGAATGAAATGCGTCATTCGGATATAACAGAACCTCTTGATGAACTCAGAAAGCGAGGCGGTGTGATCCCGGCGCCTCCACACCCTCGGGCAATCACGGGATCGTTTCAAGCCTCCAAGGCTTTTCCCATATATTTGTGTGCCTGTGTGTGGCCCGAAAAAGAATTTCGTGAAAGATTGGGAGATCTTTAACGAATTTGCCGATATTCCACAGGCTCGGCCAGTTGCATTTGTTCCCGAGTGACGCGTGGTTTTCGGCGAACATAATAATACAGCAGCGCCCCCGGCCACCATCCCAGGATAACGGCCAGGAGCCAAAGGAGCTTGACGTTTTCCCGGGCCGGGTCCTGCTTGAAGCAATCGACGATCATCCAAATCCAAAAAAGATTCAGAACCGTCAGGATAAAATACCAAAGCGCGCTGAACATCATTGAAAACAGATAGAACATATTCGAGCCATTTCCGGCGCGGTCTTGTCGCGGGTGAAAGTATGCGGAGAATCCGGTGGGTAAGTCAAGGCAAGGGGGACGCCTGACAAGAGCCGAGGGGGAATGGGTTTTGCCGAACGAATGAACGAGAAATGGATGGAATCGGGTTTGCATGGCAGGTCTATCCAGCCGACTTGGCGCGTTGTTCCAGACACGCTGGACGTGTTTCTGATTTGTTCCTGCCATGCCATGAATGTTTCGTGGTTTCCCTCAAGGCCGTTTTCCGGCTTGACCTGTTTTAGTGCGGGCGGATACTTTCAGTTATCGCAGGGCTTTGAGAAAGAAACCGTGAACCGTTAAAGAGGGACGATAGGCAATGAGTCGTTGTTGGAAGCGGTGGCTTCGATTTGTATCGGATGAAATCTGGCGAACGCCGGTGGAAGACTATACGGGGCTGCGGCGGTTCGTGTATCGTCAGATTCGCGTCGTGGTGTTGGCGCTGTCCGAATATCACAAGAACCGATGCTTTGAACGCGCGGCGGTGTTGACCATCTATGTTCTTTTTTCGGTAATTCCACTGCTGGCCATTTCATTTGGAGTGGCCAAGGGCTTTGGTTTCGACGAGGCCCTGACCCAGCAGTTACGGGACTTCTTTTCGGAAAAGGGGATGCTGGCCCAAGCGATTCCGGAGGCCCTCCCGGCGCCGTCCCCACCGGATGCATTGGTTTTTTCCGATTCGCCCACCTCGGATACCTTGACGTCCGGAACGGTTGCCTTGATGGACACCGACGCGGGGACCACGAGCGCCGTCAATCTGGAAAGTGTGATCGACAGTTTTATCGATCAGGCCAAAGATGTTTTGGAGGGCGCCTCGGGGAATCTCATTGCCGGGGTGGGTATTATTATCCTGTTGTGGAGTATTTTTAAAGCCCTGGACGGGCTGGAGCGATCGTTTAATGACTTGTGGGGTGTGTCGCGCGGCCGTACGTATCTGCGCAAGTTCACGGACTATCTGGCGCTTTCGGCCGTGGCGCCGCCTCTGATTGCTGCGACCAGCAGTTTGAATCTGTATATGGGCCGTTTGCTGACCAATGAGATGGGGCTGCGGTCGTTGCTTGAGTCGATCCCGGCGGCGGGGTTGCTTTTGCGAATTGCCATGTGCCTGCCGATCTGGGTGTTGTTCACCTTTATGTATTTGCTGATCCCCAACGCCCGAACCGCGTTCAAGCCTGCAGTCTGGAGCGGGTTTATCGCGGCGGTTATTTTTCAAATCGCTCAGGTCGCCTATATGGAATTCCAGGTGAGTGTGGCGCAGCAAAGCCCGATCTATGGCAGTTTTGCCGCTTTGCCGTTGTTTCTGCTGTGGCTTCAGATCAGCTGGTCCATTGTCTTTCTGGGGGCTGAACTGTGTGTGGC
>JADFCT010000099.1 GCA_017161665.1 Candidatus Sumerlaeota bacterium | reverse complement strand
GTGGCGCCGCACCAGGTCGTTATCGTCCCCATCACCTTCGGCAAGGAAAAAGACGCGCCCGTCCTCGAAAAGGTCGATGCCATCGAGAAGGAACTCAAGGCCGCCGGCGTCCGGGTGATCAAGGATCTGCGCGACAAGATGAAGCCGGGCTTCAAATACAGCGAGTGGGAGATGAAGGGCGTGCCGATCCGGTTGGAAATCGGCCCCAAAGACCTGGAAAAAGACCAGGTCGTTCTGGTCAGTCGCCTGAACCGCGAAAAATATTTTACGCCCATGGCGCAGCTGACCAATCGCGTCCAGTCGCTGCTGGTCGAAATTCAGGACGGCCTTCTGCGCGAGGCCCGCGAGTTCCGCGACGCCCATACAACGCGCGTCTCGAACTATGATGAGTTCAAGGAAGCCCTGGAAACCACGAGCGGCTTTGTGGGTGGCCCCTTCTGTGGCGACGTCGAGGCGGAAAACCAGATCAAGATCGAGACGAAGGCCACGCTGCGCTGTTACCCGCTCGACCAGCCGGCCGACGCCGCGGGGGCGTGCTTCATGACCGGCAAACCGGCCGAAAAAATCGCCTGGTTCGCCCGGGCGTTTTAAGGTCTCTTATTCCGGAAATCGAAACAAATTGGAAGGAAGGGAGTTAGGGAAGGATGCGAATCGAATCGATCTTTTTGAAAAACTTCAAATCCTTCCGCGAAACCGAAATTAAAAGATTGGAAACCTTTTCCATCTTTGTCGGCGCCAACGGCGCCGGCAAAAGTTCACTCTTCTCAATTTTCGAGTTTTTGCAATCGGCCATGCAAGGCAATGTCAATACCGCTCTGGCCAAAATGGGAGGGAGCCGAGGCTTTTATGAGGTCCGAAGTCGCAACGCCGATGGGCCGATCGAACTGGAGATCAAGTTTCGCGAGGCGCGCTCGAAACCGCTGCTGACCTACACTTTGGCGATTAATGCCCGGGACAACCACGCCTATGTGGAGAAAGAAATCCTCCAATATCGACGTGGCAGCAAAGGGCGCCCTTGGATGTTGCTGAATTTTTTCAAGGGGGAAGGGGAAGCGGTCGTCAATGAATGGGACAACGCCGTTATCGATGAAAGTCAGTTGAAGCGGGAAGCACAGACCCTGAAGGCGGACGATATACTTGCCATAAAGGGATTGGCGCAATTTGAGCGCTTTCCCGCGGTCGTCGCGTTGGGGAATCTGATTGAGCGTTGGCATATCTCCGATTTCCATATTAATCGGGCGCGCCCGGAGCAGGAAGCGGGATATGCCGAGCATTTATCCCGTGAAGGGGATAATCTTTCGCTGGTGATGGAATATCTACACAATCATCATCCTGACACGTTTCAGAAGATATTGCGGGCCATGTCCGAACGCATTCCCGGAATCGAATCCGTGGAATCCAAGGTTACGGAAGAAGGACGGGTTCTGCTCAAATTCCAGGATGGCGCCTTTGAGGATCCGTTTCTGGCCCGTTACGTGTCGGACGGGACCATCAAGATGCTGGCGTATTTGGCGCTCTTGTACGATCCGGCCCCTCATCCGTTACTGTGTGTCGAGGAGCCGGAAAATCAATTGTACCCCGGTCTGCTGCGGGAAGTGGCGGAAGAGTTTCGGGCCTACGCGTATCGGGGCGCGCAGGTTTTTGTCTCCACCCACTCCCGGGACTTTTTGAATGCCGCCAGGCTGGAAGAGGTTTTCCTACTGGTCAAGCGGGACGGTTATACGCAGATAAAGAAAGCCAGCGATGACCCTCAGATCGCCGCCTATATGCAGGATGGGGATCAAATGGGGCGCTTGTGGGATCAGGGATTCTTTGAGGGAGTGGATCCGCAATGAATCCCTATCTGGTCTGTTTTCTGGAGGAACAATCGGCAAAGATCGCCTTGGAAATCATTCTGGCGAAAATGCTACCTCCCGACTTTCAGCGGAAAATGATCGTGTTCAACGGGAAACGGGATTTGGACAATCAATTGGAATCCAAAATGCGTGGCTGGCGAACACCCAACACGCATTTCCTCGTTTTGAGAGACCAGGATCGCGATGCCTGTCAGACCATCAAGGATCATCTGATTGAAAAGTGTCAGCGAGCGGGGCAATCCCAAGTCACCGTTCGCATCGCCTGCCGCGAGTTGGAGGCCTTTTATCTTGGCGATCTGAAAGCGGTGGAGCAAGGCTTGGGGATCCGAGGGATCGCGCAAAAACAAAACGCGAAAAAGTATCGCCAGCCGGATTTGCTGATGGAGCCAGGGCGAGAACTTGAATTATTGACTAATAATCGCTACCAGAAAATAGGTGGGTCCCGTAAAATCGCGCCATATCTGACGATTGAGGGAGAAAATCGGTCCAACAGTTTTCGGGTTCTTATTGAGGGAATTCGCCGACTGGCGTCCACGACGCCACAACGATCGATCCGAAACCAAAAATCCAAACAACAGGGCTGAATCATGCCATTTACAACAGGATCGTTGACATGTGTGATCTATCGGGTGGTGGAAGAATTGCCCGATGATTTTCATCAGAAGGCCAAGTTGGCCGTCCAGCGCTATGCCTTTCGGCCCATCAACGCCGAGCGGGGCGAGGATCGCTCGGGCGGGTGGGTCAATCCGCTGAACGTTCTGGAATCGAAGGTCGATCTGACGGCGCAGTTGTTCAGTGATTATCTCTATCTGGGTCTGCGGGTCGACAAAAAGTCCCCCAACACGGCGCTTCTCAAGGCGCGGGTGGCGGCGACCATGGTCGAACGGCTCAAGGACGGCAAACGCAAGCGCCTCAGCAATGAGGAACGCAAGGCGATTCAGGCCGAACAGCGAAACCTCTTGTTGCGGGATACCTCACCCAACACAACGGTCCATGAAATGCTCTGGAACGTGGAGGGCGGCTGGCTGTTCTTTTCGGCGCACAGTCCGGCGGCGAACAATGAATTTCTGGACATTTTCGCGGATACCTTCGGCCTCGAACTGTTGGCCATGTTGCCCTATACTTACGGCGAAACCTTCAGCGAGAGCGAGGGGCTGAGTGAAGCGTTGGATAATCTGTCGGAAACTCTGTTTTTCCGCCGCCGGGCCGTATCGGACGAAGGGGCGCTGCATAATCCTTACGAGGACTCGGAGGAATAACCATGGGTTACCTGGAAGATATTGAACGCACCCGATTTCTGGGCGAAGAATTTTTGACGTGGCTGTGGTTCCGGAGCGAAACGGAGCCGGAACTGGACCTGGGCGAACGGGGCAAGGTTCGCCTGGACATCGGCGATCCCATGGTCCTGCGCGGACAGGATGACCACGACGCCACACTCGTGACGATCAAAGGCGAACGGGCCAGCATCTCCGCCGAGGCCCTCGAATCGTTGCGGGCGGGCAAGAAACTGGCCAAATGCAAGCTCCTGGTCCAACAGGAAGATCAGGTCTGGGCCTGTACGGTGAACGCCGATTCGCTGGCTTTTGGCTCCCTGACGTTGCCGGTCCCCAAGGGGCTGCCCATGCCGGACAGCCTTATTCTGCGCGGGGAACGCCTGGAAGAATTTGCGCAGATGTATTTCGCGATTTTTGAAATCTTCCTGGGTCTGCGTCTGCGCGAGAAAGAATGGAAGAAAGTCGCCGTCGCCATTCATCATTGGGGCGCAGCCTGATCGCGGCGCCCTCACGATTTCTGAACGGTCCCGATAAAAACCCATGATATTAGATCAGATTATCGCATACAAGCGCATCGAAGTGGCTCAGGCCATGGAGCGCACGCCGGTCCGCGAACTGGAACAGGCCGTGGAAACGGCGCCGCCGACGCGCGGATTTGCGGCGAAGCTTCGCCGACCCGGACCGGAAACGCCCGTCCGCGTTGTGGCCGAAATCAAAAAAGCCTCCCCGTCCAAAGGCGTCATCCGACCGGATTTTGATCCGGAGCGATTCGCCGTCTCGTACGAAAATAACGGCGCGACCGCCATCTCGGTCCTGACCGATGAAAAATTCTTCCAGGGTGGACTGAATATTTTGCGCGCCGTGCGCCAGACCGTCGATGTTCCGATCCTGCGCAAGGAATTTATCATTGATCCCTTCCAGATCGTTGAAGCCCGCGCAGCCGGAGCGGACGCCATCCTCCTGATCGTCGCCTGTCTGAAGGATCGCGAGATTGTCTCCCTGCGCGAGATGGCCGAGTCGCTGGACCTGGATTGTCTCGTCGAAGCGCACACCCGCGACGAAGCCCAGCGCGCCGCGGACACGGGGGCCACCCTCATTGGCATCAACAACCGCAACCTCAACACCTTCGAAACCGACGTGCGCCACACGGAGCAAATCCTCCCCGCCATTCCCGACACGGCCATCATCGTGAGCGAAAGCGGGATTCAAACCGCGGCGGATGTGGCCTACCTCGCCGGACTCGGCGCCCACGCCATCCTCGTCGGCGAAACCCTTATGCGACGGGACGATCCGGGAACGGGCATTCCGTTTTTGTTGGGACTGGTATAACGTCATAAAGTCCCCCATTTGCAAAATGGAATGGCGTCCGCCCAGCGACTGTGACCGTGCCGCTGAGACGCGGGCGCGGGTGTTCTCGCTGCTCCCCTTCGCCCATGGCGACAAAGCCCAAATATCTGTTGATCCCCTCGTTGATTTCGGCTTCAATGGCTTATTCTATATCTGTCTTACCGGTCGGCCGTTTGAGCCGGCTCCGCTGTGAGTTCAGGATTTTGAAAGGATAAGCGCATGAGCGAGTTGAGCGACAAGAGATTGGATCGCCGACGTTTCTTCAAGTGGTCGGCTCTCGGCGCCGGCGGGGTTTTGGCCGCGCCGTATGTGATCACGTCCAACGCACTGGGGGCGAACGGAGGCGCGCCGGCCAGCGAACGGATTGTCATGGGCGCCATCGGCATTGGCGGACGGGGGCGGTATGACATGGGCGCCTTCATGGAAAATGACGACGTTCAGATGGTCGCGGTTGCCGAAGTACAGGGGCCTCGGCGCAAGCAGGCCAAAGAAATGGTCGACGCCAAATACGGCAATTCCGATTGCCAGGCCTATATCGACCTGCGCGAGCTCCTGGCGCGAACCGATATTGACGCGGTGTTGATCGCCACGGGCGACAACTGGCATTCCATGGCCGCCATCCTGGCCGCGCGCGCGGGCAAGGATATGTATTGCGAAAAACCCATGAGCGTGGTCATTGGCGAAAGCCGCGTCCTGTCGGATACCATGAAAAAAACCAATCGGATTTTCCAATGCGGCACGCAACGGCGCAATGTGGGCAATTTCGTTTTCGCCGCCAATCTGGCCCGCTCGGGAAAACTGGGGAAAATCAAAACCATGCACGCGGAAAAGGCCTGGGAGACGTCGGACATGTCGTTCGAAATCCTGCCCGAAGAACCTCAACCGTCACGCGAGGAGATGGAATGGGATCTGTGGCTGGGGCCGGCTCCGTGGCGCCCCTATAACGCGAAGACCTACAGCCGCGGCTATTGGAGCCGCCATGGCGACTTCTCCGGCAGCTCCATCTGTGAATGGGGCAGCCATACCGTTGATATCTGTCAGTGGGCCAACAGCGCGGACGACACGGGTCCGATCACATACGAACAAATCAACGCCAAGGGCGATGTGGAGTGCGTGTATGCCAATGGCGCCAAACTGATCATCCGCAAGGGCCTGCGTTTCGGCTCGTGTCCGATCCGCATTGAGGGCGAGGACGGCTGGGTGGAGACCGGTGACTCGGGGGTGATCGAAACCTATCCGAAGTCGCTCCTGGCCGAGCGTCGCTTCCGCGGCGGCTATCCGGCGGACAATCACATCCGCGAATTCCTGAACTGCGTCAAGAGCCGGCGTCAGCCCGTCTCGCACGCCGAAACGGCGCATCGCTCCATCACGGCCTGTCATGCGGCGAACATCTGTGTCCGTCTGGGCCGTCCGGTGACGTGGAATCCCGAAAAAGAGGAATTTCTGGATGACGCCATCGCCAACCGGCTGCGGACAAGGGCTTATCGTCTGCCTTGGCGTCTGTAGCCGATCATGAGCACCCCGTCATTTCATTGATTGACCGTTTACCAACCCCGTCCCATCCGATGTTCGGATGCGCTCATAGAGGAGAAACGAAGCATGAACAGGATCAGCGATCGATTTCGCGTCATTCCGGGGGCGTTGGCGTTTGTGGCCCTGGTGATTGTCCTTTGCCTGGCCGCCCGGCCGGTGGAGGCGCAACAGCGCTCGGAGAAAGAATTGATTGAAATTATTTCCAGCGACGCCTCGTCGTTGGCGAAAGATCAAGCGTGTCGGGAATTGCAAATCGTCGGGACGAAGGCCTGTGTCCCGGCTTTGGAAAAACAGTTGTTGGACCAGGATGGGTCCCATATGGCCCGTTATGTTCTGGAGAGCATGGCCCTGCCCGAGGCGGGCCAGGCCCTGCGCGCCGCATTGTCCCGGGCCCAAGGTCCGGCGAAAATCGGGATCATCAACTCCCTTGGATTCCGTCGCGATGCGCAAGCCGCCGGCGCCTTAATTGGGTTGTTGAGAGACAACGATCCAAAAGTCGTGGAAGCCACCATCGCGGCCCTGGGGCGGATTGCCACGATGGAGGCGATCGACGCCTTGGGGGAATTTAATGAAACCGCCCCCGCAGCCTATACGGCCGTCCTGGCCGAAGCGGGCCTGACCGCGGCGCAGGAGTTTCTGGCGCAGGGGGACCTGGAAACGGCCGCTGCGATTTATGGCGTGATTATGAGTTCAGAAAAATTTCCGGCCCATGCCCGCCTGGGCGCCTTTGTCGGCGCGCTGAAAGCGGCCCCCGATCAGGCGAGTGACATGATTGTCGCGGCTATCAACAGCGAGGATGACGTGCTGCGATCCACGGTCATCGCCCATGTGGGGGATTTGGACGATGACGCGGTGATCGCCCGGCTCGCCGAAGCGCTGCCAACCGCCTCAACGGAAACACGCATTCAACTTATCACCGCCCTGGCTGACGCCGGGGGGGCGGCGGCCCGAGCGGCGGTCGTTCGGTCGCTGCAAGACGCGGACGCCGGCGCGCGCCTGGCGGCGCTCACGGCGCTGGGGACGATTGGTAACGCCTCAACCGTGCCGGCGCTGGTTGACGTCCTGGCGAAGAGTGACGAACGCGATATCCGCAACGCGGCCCTGCTCAGCTTGGAGGTTCTTCAGGGCGAAGGCGCGGATGCGGCGTTGTTGAAGGCTATCGCGGAAGCAAACGCTTCCGATCGGGCGGATCTGATTGGTCTCCTGGTGGCCCGTAAGAGTCCGGGCGCCGTGGAGGCGCTGCTGAAATGGACGCAGGCGCAGGATACGGACACACGGGAAGCCGCATGGAAAGCCTTGGGGCGTTTGGCGCAACCGGAGGATCTGCGTCCCATGTTGCGACTGCTGGCGGCGATGACCGGAGAGGCGGGACGCGCCGACGCTGAACGGGCCCTTACGCAGGTTTCGCGGACCATCGCGGATCCCGAAGGGCAGGCCGATCCGGTTTTGCAGGCCTTCGGGGCGATGACGTCCAAAGAGAGCCGCGCATCTGTTCTGAATATCCTCGGCGGGATCGGCGGCGAAAAGGCCTTGCAAGCGGTCACACGTGTTTTGAACGGCGCCGACACGGATCTTCAAGATGTCGCCCTGCGGTCGCTGGTGAGCTGGCCGGACAGCGGAGCGGTTCCCGTTTTGCTGGAGATCTATCAGGGCGCGACGAACGCCACGCGGCGGACGCTGGCTTTGCGCGGCTGTGTCCGCCTTCTGAGCGCGGCGACGGCGTCCGACGCTCCGTCCATGAATAGCGTCCGGACTTATGGCGCCCTCATGGCCGACGCCAAGGACGCGGAGGAAAAGAAATTGATCTTGGGCGGTCTGGGCCAGAGCGCCAGTCTCGGCGCCCTGCGTCTGGCCACGCCGTGCCTGGACGATAGCGACGTCCGCGCGGAAGCGGAACTGGCCGTGATCGCTATTGCGCAGTCCGTCGCCGCCGTCAGCCCGACGGCGGTCCAGGCCGTCGCCCGTCGCCTGGCGGAGGAGTCAACGAACGAAAACATCAAAAAGCAGGCGACCGATTTGCTTGCCACGATTGAACGATTCGAGGACTATATTGTGTCCTGGCGACTGGCGGGGCCCTATTCACGCGAAGGACGGGCCGGGAATCAGCTGGTTGACGAATCCTTTGCGCCGGAAAAAGCCGGCGAAGATGTGGCCTGGAAAATCCTGAACGCCAATGCCGCCTCCGAGCGTCCGTGGATGCTGGATCTGGCCCAGGCGCTGGGGGGAGACAACTGTGTCGCTTATGCCGTCACGGGGATTTATAGCCCCCGCGCGCAAAAGGCCCAACTGGAAATTGGCGCTGACGATGGGATCAAGGTGTTCCTCAACGGTGAGGAAATCTATCAGAACAATTCCGCCGGTCCCGCTGTGCCGGGCGAAGAAAAAGTCGCGCTTCAACTCCGGGAAGGCCGAAATCAGTTGATGCTCAAGGTGATTCAACACACGGCCGGTTGGGAATTTTGCGCGCGCCTTCGCGCCGAAGACGGCTCGAAACTGGATGACGTTCGCGTGGGCGGGCGGGGTATGCGCCCCCGGACGCGACGGAACCCATAAGACGTTCGTTCAAACCGCCTCCACGGAAGGCTTGGTCTTTTCCCAGCCTTCCGTGGAGGTTTGAATTTGGAGATTGGAAATAAAGGAGTTTTTGTGATGCCCGCTTATTGTTTGTCCTTCCATGGCGTTGCCTGGCTTGTCCTTCTGTTTGCCGGTGTGGTGACAACCGGATGCGCGCCGGCGACGCTTCAACCGATGCTTTACGGTCCCGACGGCGGCGCCGATTGGGCGCTGGTTTTTCGTGATGAATTTGAACAGAACCGTCTCGACACGACGAAATGGAATCCGCGGGACCCCTGGGAATCGGAGCGGAATAATGAGCTCCAAGCCTACGTGCCCGACGCCTTTATTGTACAAGATGGCATCTTGCGCATTCGTGGCGATCGCGGACAAGCCAACTACGGGGGAGAGCCGCGCGAATATGTTTCGGGCATGATGACCACCTATCGGAAATTTTCCCAAAAATACGGTCTTTTTGAAATGCGCGCCCGGTTCCCCGAAGGGGTGGGGCTTTGGCCCGCCTTTTGGCTGCTGCCCGAGCCGCTGAGCTGGCCGCCGGAGATTGATGTCCTGGAATTCCTGGGCCATCAGCCCAACACGGCCTACTTCACCCATCACTGGCGAGCCTCCGACGGGCAGCGCCAAAGTGACGGCGGGAAAATCGAAGGCCCGGACTTCACGAAGAAATTCCATGTTTTCTCGGTCGAATGGCGCCCCGACGCGCTGATCTGGCGCGTCAACGGCAGCGAGGTCTTTCGTTCGGAAAAGAGTGTTCCCACCGTTCGCCCCATGTACATGCTGGCCAATTTGGCCATCGGTGGCGACTGGCCCGGGCCGCCGGATGAAAAAACGCGATTCCCGGCGGATTTTGAGATCGATTATATTCGGGTTTATGAAAATATCCAACCCGCTTCGGGCAAGTGATACACCGGATCGCGAGAATTGACTCTATGAGGTAGCGCTATGAGACGCAGAGATTTTATGCGAGTGGCGGGCGCCGGCGCGGCGGCTGGGGTGACAGGATGCTTGAATGAATGGGGAGGGCGCAAAAAAGGGCGCGTTGAGGGACCACCCAATGTGGTGGTGATTTTAACGGACGATCAGGGGTATGGCGATGTGGGGGTGATGGGCGCGCAGGGATACACGACGCCTCATCTGGACCGCCTGGCGCGCGAGGGTGTCTTGTTCACGGATTTCTATGTGGCGCAACCGGTTTGCGGCGCTTCGCGGGCCGCCCTGCTGACCGGTTGTTATTCCAACCGGATCAGCCATCTGGGCGCGCCGGGCCCCAATTCGAAAACCGGCATCAGTGATGATGAGATGACGCTGGCTCAGGTGGTCAAGCAGACCGACTACGCCACGGCCATTTACGGCAAATGGCACCTGGGCGATCACCCCCAGTTCCTGCCCCTGCGTCATGGCTTCGACGATTATTTCGGCCTGCCCTATTCCAACGATATGTGGCCCCATCATCCCACCAATCCCTCGGCCTACCCTCCCCTGCCTCTCATCGAGGGTGAAACGATTGTGGAGCGCAATCCCGATCAGACGCATCTCACGACTTGGTACACGGAACGGGCCGTCCGGTTCATTGATCAAAACGCCGAACGCCCCTTCTTCCTCTATGTTCCCCACAGTATGCCTCACGTGCCGCTTTTCGTGTCCGACAAGTTCAAGGGCAAGTCCGAACAGGGGCTGTATGGGGATGTCATCATGGAAATTGATTGGTCGGTGGGACAGATTCTGGCCGCCCTGGAGCGCAACGGCATTGACGAGAATACCCTCGTGATTTTCGTTTCCGATAACGGTCCCTGGCTCTCCTATGGCAATCATGCCGGAACGACGGGGCCTCTGCGCGAAGGCAAAGGGACCACCTGGGATGGCGGTGTCTGCGTCCCGACCTTTATGCGTTGGCCCGGTAAAA
>JADFCT010000098.1 GCA_017161665.1 Candidatus Sumerlaeota bacterium | reverse complement strand
GCTCCGCCACCACCAGCGCCTCGCTGGCGCCGGGCACGTCCATGGTCAGCACAAAGGACGGCTGGAGCGTTCGCTTGTCCAGGTGGAACGAACAGTTCCGCGCCCCCTCCGTCTCGTGCGCCCAGTTTTTCAGGACCGCCAGGTGCGACGTGACCACCACGAGGGCCGCCTGATGCCGCAGCCGCTCAATAATGGCCACGGCCAGACACCCCCCCTCCGTCGGATCCGTCGCCGTGCCCAACTCATCCAACAGGATCAACGAGGAGGGGTCGGATTCCTCCAGAATCCGCTTGATGTTTCGCACATGGGACGAAAAGGTGCTCAGCCCTTCCTGCACGTCCTGATCATCACCAATATCGACAAAAAAGGATGAAAAGACCGGCAACGTGGAATTGGGCGCGCACGGAACCGGAATGGCCGACTGGGCCATCATGCACAGCAGTCCCACCGTCTTGATGGCCGTGGTCTTGCCCCCCGCGTTGGGCCCCGAAATCATCAGCACACGATCCGCGTCCTCCATCTGGACGCGGATCGGAATGGATGTCTTCCGTTGATGGAGGAACAACAGCGGATGATGGGCCTCACGCAAATCCAGTGGGGCGCCGGGGCGGATTTTCGGAAGGGCCGCCTCCCGCTCATAGCCGAATTTCGCCCGCCCATAGAGTGAATCGATCTCCGTTATCACGATCAGATTCTGCTGCAAGGCAGGCAGGTCCGCCCGGGCGATGTCACACAATTCCACCAGGATGCGGCGAATCTCTTCCGCTTCGCGCACCTGGAGCGCCACCACTTCATTCGATAATTCCATGACCGACAACGGCTCAATAAACAGGGTCTGCCCCGTATTGGAGGCGCCGTGGACGATGCCCTGGACTTTGCCGCGCGAACCGGCTTTGACGGGCAGGACATACCGGCCGTTGCGTTGGGTATAAAAATCATCGGCCAGGGCGTTGTCTTTGGAAAGCGAACCGACCAGCGATTGGAGTTTGGAGCCGATCCGCCCTTCGGCCTGCTGGAGATGACGACGGATGGCGCGCAGTTCCGGGCTGGCGCTTTCCAGGACCTCGCCATTGGGCGCGATGGCGCGCAAAATCGCCCGCGCCGTCTCGGGCGTCGGCTCGATCCCCGACGCCAAGGCCCACAGACGGGGGCAATTGCCCGACTGTTCCGAAAAAAAAGAGTAAATTTTGTCCGCCGCCGACGCGAACGCCCCAATCCGATACAGCCACTCCGGCTCCATGGCCGCTCCCACCAGCCCCAGCGACTCAACCGGCTCCGTCACATCGCCCAATCCCCCCATGGGGGCGGACACGGCCCGATGGAACAGCGACGTGATTTCCTCGACCTGCCGCAACCGATGAACCACCACCGCCCCGTCGTCTTCCGGCGTCGCCTCCAGAATCGCCTGCCGCCCCATGGGCGACGCCGCATACTCGGCCACCACCCGCAGCACATCGGTATATCCCAAAATGTCTTCCAACGGTCTCGACGCCATGAATCGGTTGCCCTGCCTTCGATGCTCTAATCGGTGACGTCTTTGTAAAGGGGGAGTTCAAGTCAACGCAAACGCTAATTGCCACCGCCCCATCGGTTGTTTCGGCATGTGGTTTGCTATATACTGAATATAGAGACGAATTGGCCTCGTTTTTGCCGTATTTCCTGCAAAAAGGGGCCTGGGAGGGCAGGGCGATGGCGCTTATTCGCTGTAAATTCTGTGATGAGGAAATCAGTGACCGGGCGGTGGCCTGTCATAAATGCGGCGCCAAACTCCACCATTCGTCTCGGGTCGCCAAAGAAATCGGGAACTCAATGGGCACATTGTTGTTCCTGCTTGGATTCATCGGCTTTTTCGGGGTGATGATCTACATCATGACCCATTTTTTCTCGGATACGACCCGCGAATCGGTCGTCGAGGGTCGGCGGGGCGCCGGAGCGCCCACCGCGCCCCAGTCGTCCGGCGCGGGAACCGCCCAAGGCGCCGCCCAAACCGCCGAGACCGAGCCGTATGAACCTGTGACGCGTCCCAATACCATGGAACGCCGTTTCGAAATGGCGGTGGCGCCGAAAATCGAACACGGATACCTGGAACAGGTTCACAACTACAGCGGCAATGTGGAGGTCGTTTACGCCCCCAAATTGACCGGTTCCTATGAAGAAATGGCCGCCCGCGCCGTGGATGACATGTTCCAAATGGCGCGGGAGGCGTATGAGACGGAAAAGCTGGGAACGGTCAACGAAATCCGCTTTCATGTTCGCGTGACCGTCTTCGACAAAATGGGACAGAAAAAAATCCTGACCCTGTCCCGGGCGCGTATCACCAAATCCATTGCCGAGCAAATCAACTGGGCAAACATGAACAACAGCCAATTCCACCAACTGCTGAACCAAGTGGGCGCCTATATCTGGGGCAAATCCAAACCCCCGGATGGCCCCGCCTCGTCCGGAACCGGACAGGCGGGTACGGAAAATCAACCGGAGCCAACGGTGTATCTCTGATCCATCTTCAACCCGGATCCGGGCTCAGCGCAGGATCGAATAAATATCCTTCAGATTTCGGGCGACATTGTTGAACACCGGAACATCCGTAAATCCCTCCAGTTCCCGGATGCCCAGCGGCGAACTGGTGCATATTCCGGAAATGGCGTCGGGCTTCAGATCAAATTGCTCTTTCAGAATTTTCAACCCGCCAATGACACCGAAGGCGTCATACGCGCTGAACAACAAACGATGGATTCGGCTCCGGACGTCCTCGCATTCCATCAGCATGGCTGTTTCCCGCTGGAGAACTCCATCCGCAATTTCCACAACCCAGTACGCGTTGGGAGTGGCGGCGTATTTGGCGTCGAGTGTCCGGAAGATCCGAACCAGTTCGTCGCGGTCCAGGAGATACGTTGACGGGTGACCGAGGTGCGTGAAGTCCGCCACCTTGCGCGCCCCGTTGTCTTCCATGAGGAGAATATCCTTGAGGCTGGCGGTGCCGGTCACCTTCGATCCATTGACCCGATGGCCCATGCTGCTGAGGGCCCAGCAACAGGCGGCCGCGGTCATGCTCTTGCCGCTGTTCATGGATGTGCCGATATTTAAGATGAGTTTGGCTCGGTCGGCTGACAATTCCGGCCCCGGCTCCTTGAAAGGGCTGAAGTTGCGTGTGTTGAGAATGACGCCGGCTTCATCGCACACATAGCCGCGAATTCGAACCCGTGTCGGATCCTTGACCCGCGCGCTCTTGCACCGGACCTTTCCCACGATCCCCGAGCGACTCAGGAGATCCGCCTCTTCCGGAAATTCTTGGGACACCACCCCTTCATAGTAGTCGGGCGCATAGCGGTTTCCAAAAACAAATATCGCCCGGGAACCATCGTTGATGGCGTGAATGCGTCCCTGCTTGTTCTCAAGGGACAGATGTTCTCCCACATACGCGATGGTCCCATAAACGAGATCGCCCGCTTCCGGCGCTTTGTCACATTGACAAAACCCATAGACCTTGTTGCGGGGAATTGTATAGGCCGCGCTCGGCAGGATAAAACCTTTGCGAATACTCCGTCTCTCCAATGCGTTCTTCCTCACGTTCGAAAAATTTGCGTCGCAGACGGGCAGGCCGTCGGCGCCGTCACGCTTTTTGCGCGCTGCGCGGCAAAAAGCGCGCCGGCGCCTCGCTTGCTCACGCTCTGACCCAGGGCTCCGCTCCCTATCGGTCGCTCCACCCTGGGCTGGTATATGTCGCCACCTTCGGGGCTTGGCGGATGTTTGGCCTCTGGGGCGCGGGCCTTATCGGACAGCGGCGCCGCGCCCAGGGGCGCCTTGCGTCTTTGTGTCTTCGCGTTTGAAAAAGCAGCCTTCGCGCCGCCCCCGGCTTGTTTTGCGCCTTCGCGTCTTGGCGTTTGAAAGAATCCACGGCGCCTCGACGTCATCTTCATCATGGGTTGGGTCCATCGGGATGGGCATGGACGCCTCTCGAAGGATTGGAGGCGTCACGCGCTTTCCTCATCCCCTGAGATCGTCACGACATCGGGCAAGGGTTTAATAAATTCCTGACGCAAACTATAGGTATAGGCCCCTTGAGCGGGAATCAGCAGAATATCCCCCGGCTGAATATCCTGACCCCAATAGGCGTATCCCCAGACATCGTGCGGCGTGCAGAGCGAACCCAGAATATGACAGGGCGTTTCCACCGACGCCGGGCGAGTCAGATTAAGAATGGGGAAATAATCCGTTTCAAAACGCTCCCATCCGATCATGTTGGTTCCCCCATCCGTTATGACCAGATCGTCTTCTTTCTTGTCGATGACCTGCAACATCAGACACATCGCATGATGCGACAGCCAGCGACCGGGTTCAAAAAAGAACTTCGACGACACGATGGGGGATAAGTGTTCGTCAATCGCTTTTCCAATGGCTTCGGCAAACAGACGGATCGGCGCCGCGGGCTTCCAGTAGTGGGTCAGAGGCGAAAACGCCGGTTCCTCCGGCGCAGTGGACGCCAAGGCGCTGTCCGGGCGCTGAAGCCATTCCCCTTCCGGCGGCCAGAAGCCGCCCCCCAAATCGATGAACGCAATCCGGGCGCGCTGATCGGCCGACAGTTTCCGGAGACTTTCTCCGATTTTTCGAATCAACGCCACCTGGGTCCAGGGATTCAGGTTCCAACTGGAATGACACTGTAACCCCTCGCACCGGACATGCTCGAACGACGCCGCCTCGTCCAGAAATTCCCCCAGTCGGTCCATGGGGACGCCGAATTTGCGCCAAAGCCCGCTGGGATCGGTTGTCAGCCGGACCCCCGCCCGGATCCGGACGCCTTTGCGGGCGGCGATGGCCTCCAGCCGTCGCAGTTCGCCAAAACTGTCCATGAGAATGGTCATCCGGTCGGCATGGTCGACAGCCAGTTCCAGTTCCGCATTGGATTTTCCGGGGCCGGTGAAGAGGATTTTTTCCGCCCCCAGCGACAGGGCCATTTCCAACTCGATTTGACCGGACACATCCAGCCCCATCCCGGCGCTCAGGATGGTACGCGCGACCTCCGGATGGTTATTGCTTTTGACGGCATAAAAAAACCGCGCGCCTTTGATCTCCCGCCGGAAGGCGTCGCAAAACAGCTCAATCCGTTCCAGGAGCGCCGGCCGATCCAGCAGATAAAAGGGAAGCCGCTTCCCTTCGGCCAGAGCCAGAAACTCCCGACGCCGGGAAAAATACGTTTCCACAAAGCGTCGGATTGCCGTTTCGGACATGACGAATGTGAGCGCTTCCCGCTCGGTAGCCGAGTGAATGTATCCATCGAATAAAACCGTTTGCATGGTTAGTCCAGTACGATGGACATGCGGTTCAGGAACCCTTCGCATTGCGCCTGAAGCGATGTCCGTGAATGGGGCTTGAAATAGAGATGGCCGAGCAGCCATGAATCATAATCCTCCGGCGGCACACGCACATGATGCCCAATCTGCCGTTTGATCTCGATCCCCTGGACGCGCGCATCGGTCTCGACAGCGCGCACGTCCCATCCGGTCAATTCACCGGGCCGATTGATCAAAAGGCGCAGGCCCACCAGGGGTTTGAATTGCTCTGGATCGGGGCAGGGCGTCGCTCGCCCCGCCGCAAAATCCAGCGCAAATTTCCTTATATCCAGGCCGACGGATTGCTGAATCAGCGTCGGCAGACAATCCCCCCCCGGGCGGGGAGACAACTCCAGAAAACAGGGGCCCTGGTCGCCCATGACAAAATCGACCATGCAGATGGAACGCTGAATTCCCAGCGCCTCGGCTGCCCGCTTGAGCAGAGCGATAAAAGCCGGTGTGGCGATTTCCCGGTATGTGCCGGGGGACAACTCATACCCCAGGATCGTTCCAAAAGGGAATGCCGGCGATTTGATTTTACGCGCCACACGGATTACGGCCACCTGTCCCTGGTCGATGAGGAAATCACAACTGAATTCTTCCCCCGCGCAATAGGCTTCCTCCAGGGCCAGGGAGGTCTCCGCGCCTCCGGCTCCCGATCGATGCCCCCCCTGACGGTTCTGAATGCCCAGCCCTATCCGCTCAAGGGCCCTGTCGCGGTCGCCCGTCGCCTGACACAAAAAGACCAGTTCACTGCCACTTCCCTTCACCGGCTTAACCACAACGGGGGGGGCCATCCGGGACCGCGGGATCGGACCGGCGCCGGATAGTCGGATCACTTCGGAGGACGGACACGGAACCCCGTCTTGGCGCCAGGCCTGTTTTTGCGCCTCTTTGTTTCGGCATGTCCGGATGGCTTCAATGGAGGGAAACGGAAGATTGAAGTCTCTGGCCAGAAGCGCCGCCAGCTCCATGGAATCACAATCGTAGCAAACCAGGCCGTTCAAAGTGAATCGCCGGTCACGCAACAGCCGACGGATCGCGTCCCGCAGCCCGTCTTCGTCATCCGGATCATACAGGACTTCGTCGGGAGGGGGGGGCTCCGCCGCCGTTTCGCGCAATGCCTGATCGGTAACGAACACGGCGCGATCCGGGGCGACCTGCTGTATCCATAAAATATAGTCCGGTGTGGTCCCCACCACCAGAACCCGCGTGTTCTCAGCCATTCTCGCGCATTCCGACCGATTCACGCAGAGCCGACTGGCTTTGTCCCTGTGCGCGCATCTCAAACAAGGGGCGGGGGCACAGGTTAAACCGTTCCTTCCAACCAAAGTCGCCACACAGGAAATCCACATCCTCAAATTTCCGTTGGCACGCGTATTCCAAATGATGGAGGTTGATCAGTTTCGCCACCCCCGGAAACCCGGCATGGACCCCACCGGCCAGCAGGGTGTATCGATTCTGAACGATCGATCCCACATCCACCGCCGCCAGCCGATCGCCCAGCAAAACGGAGGTGATGCGCAACTGGCCCCGGTCATTGAGCCAGCCCAGCAGTTCCTCAAAGGCGCCGCGAAAACGGACATCACTGAAGTATGAATCGTCCCCGTACCGTTCGAGATTCATATCGAACATCCGGCCCACATCGTCGGGGCAATCATGACGAAAGGCGACACCTGCGCGGGACAGGCGCGTCAGTTCATGTTCCAGCTTCCGGCGCCGGCTGCCGGTAAAACCGGCCAGATACTTCTGGAACGAATAGTCGTACAGCGCCGGACGGAATAAATAACCGATCTCATCCACATCCAGCGCCGTCGTCCAGGCATCGGGAGAATCGACGGTCAGATACCGCATGACCGTCGGCTCCGGCAGGCTCGCCACCAGATCCCGCAGGGCATACTCATCGCGGGCCACCATCCGATTGCCCTCCAGCCAGGTCTTCCCCCGCCAGGTTTCACCCGGAAAGCAGCCAAAATACCCTTCTTCCTCAATCCAGCTGAGAGGGGCCAATCCCACGGGAACCCCCTCGTCCTCCAGGGTGAGAAAATGCGGTTCATGTGAAAAATGCCGGTGGAAGATTTCACGGGTTTCCCACAGGTCAAAGATCCCCTCCACCGGCATCAGATACTTCCACAGCCGCTCGCACTTCTCCAAATGATGAACCACCTGAAACCATCTCATGGATTTATTGCCTCAGATTAACGTTTAGGACGCTGCTTTTTCCCGCGAAGGTTTCCTGAGAAAAGCCCCGCACGATTTCGGGATCGTAGGGCTTGCAACTAAACACGTCGAGATAAACGGCATTGGTCAGATTCGCGAAATGCGCCGAAATCAACGAGGTCTCAATCAACTGCACCATGGAGTAGCCCGCCACGCGTTCATCCTCGCCAAAGTGGACAACCTGTGTCTCACCAAAACGCTTCATTTCAATCAGATCACACAACTCCACCACAAACCGTCGAATATAATCGGCGTCGCGAATGCGCGCAGGGTCACAGTCATAAATATCAATGGAAGAAGCGATCCCCCATACCGCCTGCGCACGCGCCTGCTCCATAATGGATAATTCCTGCTCAAGAACACCTGTACGGGTCATTTTTACCCTTATCTCCATTTCTTTTTTGGGCCGATCACGTTGCCGGCCCCCATTCCATTCTCACCGAACGATGAGAACTTGTTACGTGAGGTCTTCTTCCTGCGATGCTTCAAACTCAGCGCGACCATCCGGCCGGCCTCGATGAAAACGCTTCCCCGACTTCTTCAGCCGGTGGCGTTTGGCCTCATCCTCATCCTCTTCCTCAAGATGGGCGTCAAAGTCTTCATCCGAAAGGGAATACGGGTCTCCGTGTCTCCCGCCGCGCCGTTTCATGGCGGCTTTTCTGTCAAGCAAAGCCCTGCCTCCGTAATTGTCAGCGTTATCAGGACATTGGTCCTCAAGTGTCTGCCTTAGCACGGAACGGGCCAAAAAAAACCAATGACAAAAAAGAAATTCACCGCAGGGACGGTGGGAACCAAACGAATCATAACCTGAGCAAAATCAACGATCCGCATTCTTTCTTCCCGGAATCTGTCTGAAGCGATCAGGTCATGCCCGCTTTTTGACGATACGAACGAGCCAGCCAGCCCGTGGCGCCAAAATTATATCGGTATTATTTTTCCACTAAAAACAAATACAAGCATTCTAATACTGATTTTGGTCTTCTTAGAGGTGTTTATGACCTCGATTCCGTTTCATTACCGCAAGGCAAAAAGCCTCATCCTGTTTTTTTGAGTATTTAACTGCGAAAAGTGCTGGCGTTGACGGCCCGTGCGAGCCATAATCGGCAAATCTGTTCCGATAAGGAAAAAAAACATGCTCGTTCATCTGGTTTTTGCCATCAGCGACACCACGCTGGAAAAACATCTGACCAAGACCTTCGGCCGCGTGGACGATGTGAGGGTCGAAGCCTATGGGCAATCCCGGGCGGCCTGGCAAAAGGCCATGCGCAGCGGGGCGGATATTATCTGTATCAGCGAATCGCTCATTCCCAAACCGGTGGACACGGGCATTTTCATCATGAACGACCTGCCGGAAACACCGACGAGCGTCATCCTGCATGACAGTGACGCGCCCGAAGAACATGCCCGCCTGCTCACCGCAGGCGCCGATGTGGCCCTCTATTCCGGCCTGTCTCGGAAAGATCTCACGGAGGCCATTGAAACCGTGTTGGGCTCCCGTCGCCAGATCAGTGAAATGATTGCGCCGGGCTATTCGGAACCCAATGTTCCCCGCATTGACGATTTTCTCCGGGGCAGTGATCACATGAAAATGTTTATTGAGGAAGTGCGTCAGGTGATATCGAGTCATTCGCCCTTGCTGCTCCTGGGCGAAACCGGCGTGGGGAAAGAACACCTGGCCCGAGCCATTCATGCCGAAGGCTCGCGCAGCAAACAGCCCTTCATTGCCATCAATATGGCCGCCCTGCCCGAGCCGCTGCTCGAAAGCGAGCTCTTCGGCCATGCGCAGGGCGCCTTTACCGGCGCGGTCCGGTCCCGGCGCGGCGCCTTTGAACTGGCCCATCGCGGCACGCTGTTCCTGGATGAAATGGGCGAAATGCCCCTCCACCTGCAAACAAAGCTGCTGCGCGTCCTCCAGGACTATTGCGTCCGCCCCGTGGGAAGCGAACGCTCCATCAACGTGGACGCCCGCGTGATCGCCGCCACCAACAGCGATCTGGAAGAACAGGTCCGGCAGGGCGCGTTCCGAAAGGATCTCTACTACCGGCTCAATGTCATCACGCTGACCATCCCCCCCCTGCGTCAACGGCGGGAGGATATTCCGCACATGGCCAAAGGATTCATCGATTTCTTCCGATACCGGATCGGACGGGATGTGGACGGGATTACCGACGAAGCCATGGAAGCCCTGTGCCGCTATGACTGGCCCGGCAATACCCGCGAGCTGATGAATGTGATTGAACGGGGCATCCTGCTCTGCCGGGGCAACCGGATCACCCCCGGAGAACTCCCGGCCGCTTTCACCAATCACCTGCCGGACCGCGGGAACGGCAGCTTCAACCTGAACACCATCGGTTCCTGGGAAGGCAAAACTCTCCGGGAAGTACAGGACAGCGCCCTGCGGATGGTGGAACGCCGGTACCTCGAAATGGTCTTGAAACAAACACGTGGGCGCGTGGGCGAAGCGGCGCGCATCGCCGGCATTCACACACGCAGTCTCTATAATAAAATGAAACAGCTGGAATTGGATAAGCGGGATTTCAAACAGTCTGAATGAAGCCTACCGGTACAGCGTCGGCTTCGCTTTCCAGTCCTTGTCCCGGTCGTGGGCCCATTCGGCTACACGGGGACGGCGCTCGCGCAGGCGAACGGACTCGATGCCCAGATAGTAGCCTTGTGACAAGGGATTCTTATCGACACATTCCAGTCGCAGCGTGTAGTCGCCCGGCTCGGGCCAGAAATCCAGCAGATGAAATTCCCGCGACGTTGTTTCCTCGCTGTACAGGTCCAGGACCGGTCCGAGAGCAACGCCGTTGAGCGACGCCTGATAGCGGCCGAAGTCATAGGATTGGGTCAGATTCAAAAGCAACCGGCGCGGCTCTTTCACGTCAACCGTAAACGGAATTTCGAACCAGGCGTTTTCGGCTGATGGGGCGCGATACAGAACCTGTGGGCGCTCGTAGAGGGCCGGCAGATTTTGGG
>JADFCT010000097.1 GCA_017161665.1 Candidatus Sumerlaeota bacterium | reverse complement strand
GGATCCGGCCGCTCGACAGAAAAGCGGGATTCAATGCTGGAATTGACCATAAATCCCAACAGGATATAATTGTAAAGATTTCGCGTATCCTGAGCGTATTGATGCACATACGCGGTTTGGCTTTCCGGAATGTAAACGGTGATGGCGCGCCCGTCGTTCCAGATGTGATTCACCACCGGCTCAATGGTTGAGGTGGTCGGTCGTGTGCGGGACTCGATATAATAGCGAACCAGGCTTCGTTCCTGCCCCTCTTCGAAACTCGGCCGCTGGATGTGCAGGAGCAACGTCCCGGTGGAGATGATTTCACTGAGCAACAGTGGCGACCGGCGGCGGATAACAAAGTCGCATCGGGCGGTATCGATTTGATGGTCATTGCGCCAGTAGTCGAGGTTCAACAGGAAAACGCGGCCCGCGTCGAAGGACGTGGTTCCCACTTCCGCGCCCCCTTGGGCCAGTGCGCGCGAAGGCGCAGACCATAAGCCCGCCAGCAGCGCGGAACCGAACAGGAGCGCGCGCGCCCCTTTCCGAATCGTTCGGCCCGAAAAAACGCCTGGATGCAAACCTGCCGTGATCATTTGACCGTGACTCGCATTCCCCGGTGATCCACTTTCAGGATTTCGGCGCTTCCGCTTTTCAACTGACTGCGGACGGCTTCGGCCACCGCTTCCGCTTCGGCGGCCCGGCAAAAAGCGGCCAGCGTCGGCCCCGCTCCACTGATGGTGACGCCGGCGGCGCCGGCGGCGACGGCCGCCTTGCGTATGGCGCGTCCATTGCGAATGAGCGGAATCCGATACGGCTCATGTAATCGATCATCCAAGGCCAGGCTCAGCGCCTGCATGTCTCCCTCGCACAGGGCGCCAATGAGAAACGGAATCAACTGGACGCTGTGCACGGCGTCGGCATGTGAGACTTCTTTCGGCAGCGCGGCCCGGACTTTTTCGTCGGACAAGGCATAGGGCGCCACGGCCGTGATTACCCGCAAATCCGAAGCGACTTTGTATCGCCGGATATGGGGTTTGCGCTTGCGCATCATCACGGCAATGAGCCCGCCGTAAAATGACGCGGTCACGTTATTGGGATACCCCTCAAACTGGATGACCATGCGCAACAGATCCTCGTCGCTCAGGGGAGAGCCGACCAGCCGATTGGCGCCAATCGCTCCTGCCAAAATCGCCGTTGCGCTGCTGCCCAGTCCCCGTTCGAGAGGCACGGTCAGATCCACTCGGATCTTCATGCCCTTGAGTTTGCGCCCCGACCGGCGAAAGACCTCACAAGCCGCGCGCCAGACGAGGTTGTTTTGATTTGTATCAAATTGAACACTGCTGTGGGGTGATAGATTCCTGGTGTTGATTGAAATCTCCAGATCGTCCGACGCCTCCAGGATGAAGGTGTTATATTGGGCCAGCGCCAGCGCCAGACTCTCAAAGCCCGATCCCAGGTGCGCGGTGGAAGCCGGTATCCGAATCCGGACCGTTTGGGGCCAACTGGCGTTTGGAGGTGATGGATTCATCCGTGTGACCTTGTCCGCATCCTCGTTCGTATCTCTTTCGTTCTCGCGGGGGACCGTCCTGGTGTCCATATCACCACAAGAAGTGAAATCCTATGCCCTGAAAGCGCCTCAAAGTCAAGAGTATTACAGGAAAACAACTTATTCGTCAAAAATAACGGTTATCGTGCTTTCTAAGAGGGCGCCCACAGCAGGGACCGTCCCCTGCCATGCGGTGAAGATACGATTAATATAACTGTCGCTTGCGTTTCCAAAACCGCCAAAGGGACCGAATGGATTCGCGAGGCCTCAACAGGTGGCGTCGGGCGGTTGGCAAGGGATTTTTGAGGGCCTCCCGCACGAAGGCGCCCGCATGAGCGCGTTTCTGCGCGGCGACCAGTTCTGCATGGATTTGACGGACTTCGTCGCGTGTCATGGCCTCATTGACCAAAAGCGCGTTGTCAATGTCCCACTGGTAGTTGGCATTCAACCGTTCCCATTCCATATCGTTGGTGACGAGCCCTTTTTTTAAAGCCAGATCCCAGATGGGCGTTCCGGGTTGGGGTGTGAGGAGACTCATATGGAATTGTCCGTCCAGATGGCGGCGGGCGAAGTCAACGGTGCGCCGGGCCTGAGCCAGCGTCTCGCCGGGCGCGCCGACAATCAGATAACCAAAAGCGATCAACCCCATGCGGCGAACGGTTTCGATGGCGTGAATATTCTGCTCAATCGTGATCTGGTCGCCCTTGAGACTGGCCAGAACCGCCGAATCGCCGGACTCCACACCGAATCCAAAGGCCGCCACGTTCATGGTCTTCAGCAGCGCTACGATCGCGTCGTCAATCATATTGGCTCGGGCGCCGGCGACCGAAAAACGATAGCGTTCATGCAGACCACGCTCGCGAACCAGGCGGACGATCGTCTCCACGCGCTGGCGGTCCGCAATGAACAGGTCGTCCATAATCCAAATCATATCGCCGGGATGGGCGCGGGCCGCGTTTTCAATGGCTTGGACCGTATGTTCCGGGGAATGGTAGCGCAGGCGCTTCCAGTAATGGGACGAGGAACAAAAAGCGCAACGGTACGGGCAGCCCCGGGACGTCAGGACATAACCTTCGAGCGCCTCCGGCAGATCGTCGTATGGGATCAGGCCCACGGAGTCCAGATTTTGAATTGGCGGACGCGGTTCGGTGATTTGAAGGGCGCCGGTTGCGTCGCGATAACAGATTCCCTTTACCCGGGCCAGGTGTTCGTCACGCCAGGGGCCCTGTTCTTCTGCCAAACGCAGCAATTCGACCAGCGCCTCCTCGCCCTCGCCCAGGACCCCCACGCGCATATCGGCATTCAGGCACTCGGGCAAAAGGGTGATGTGCATGCCGCCCATTACGACGGGCAGTCCGCGTTCGGCGGCGGCGCGGGCGATTCGTTGCGCCCGCGTAAAGGTGGCGGTCATGGACGAGATGCCGACAAGGTCGGGTTTGAAGGCGTCGATCGTCGCCTCCACATCGCGCGGCGTCATTCGGAGGTCGAACCGTTCGGGCCCAAAGGCCTTGCGGACAGCGGTCAATAAGTATCCGATCCCGGCGCCGGGAAATATATAGTCGCGATCCGGATCGACGGCTTCGACAAATAAAATGCGCTCAATCATGCCTGCTTCCCCAATTAATACCACGAGGTTTCAATGTGCATGGGATGGATAGAACAAATGATTATTATGCCCGAGAGTTGGAACCAAACGTGACGGCGCCCCCGTCCCTCCATGGGCAAGATGCCTATGGGGCCTCCCAATGACCGGATTCAAATGATCAATAGATAGACCATGGAACAAAGGGCGGGAGCATTGCGAGGGCAAAGAGCGAGCGCCTCGGGAAATTGGGAAATTTCCCCGGGTAATTCCCCAGACGCTTCAAGCCGGAAGCAGGTTGACAAAGGCAAGCGCCCACAGAGAGAATGATGTCCCCGTGTCTGCACGGCCGGGGCCGGGGGGCCCCACACCACGATCTGCTGCAAATGGACTCGATCATGGGACATGATGAACACATCACCGTCATGTTGATTTCTGACGGAACGGCGCAAAATCGCCAATACACGATTCGAAAAAACCGCACGAAACGCCTGCTCATCAGCATGGGGTCGGTCTTTGTCTTTTGTCTGATTTTTACGGGCATTGGCCTTTGGATGTGGCCCACCCAGGTGTTGCGGGCCAATCGGGATCGACGGGAGGCCATTCAAAACGCCACCTTGTTCGAAACGCAACTCAATTCCATCAACGAGCAACACGCCGGCGAAACGGCGAAACTCAAGGCGCAGCACGCAGCCGAAGTCCAAAAGATGGAACAAGCCCACGCCGCCGCCATGGCGCTGGCCCGCGTGGAATTTGAAAAGCGGTTCAGCGACCTGGAAAAAGTCCATACGGCCTATGTCGAGGAGACCACCGGCCGCGTCACGCGGATGGAGGACATGTTGGGGCAGTTGGAGGATGTGACGGGGGTTGAGTTATTGGTCGAGCGGGTGGAGGATATTGGCGACGCGCCCGTGGAAGGCGAGGGCGCGGAGGCGCTGGACGGCGCCGGCGGCCCTCCGTATGTGGTTCTGGGCCAGATTGACGCCGAGGCCATTACCCAGTATGACCGGAACATTTTGCTTTCCATGGATCGGCAGATTCAGTCTCTGGATCAGTATTATTTGAACGCGGAATCGGCGCTGGCGGTATTGAAAAAACAACAGGAATGGTTCGCCCGAACGCCCTTGATTGCCCCATTGGCCGGGGCGTTCCGTTATACGAGCGGTTATGGCAATCGCATCCATCCTGTGCTGAAGACCAAAGATTTTCATCCTGGGCAGGATTTGGCTGCGAAAACGGGCACACCGATCATCGCGCCGGCCGATGGCGTCGTCAAAACGGTCCAGACACAACCGGTCAACGGCAAGGGGATGTATTTTGAAATCGATCATGGCCGCGGGGCCGGTTTCGGAGGCCTCCAGTCCAAACCCGTATACTACCGGACCACCTATTTGCATTGCAGTAAGATCCTGGTCAAAAAGGGTCAGACTGTCAAGCGGGGCGAGATTATTGCCGAAGTCGGCAATACGGGCTTGTCCACCGGCCCCCACCTCCATTATGAGTTACAACTCAACGGGGCGACACAGAATCCGAAAAATTACATTCTGGATCGTCCACCCGAGTAAATCACTTCGGCGGGATATTCCCGGGCCAGTCTCCGATCCCTTCATAACCTTCAGATATCGAGCGCTCCCACGGCATGACTCCATACGACCTCTTATACCTTTCGGCCCTTCCCCTGGCCACGCCTCTTTTTGTGTATAAATACTTAATCAAGGGCAAATATCACGAAAGTCTGCCGAGCATGAGCGGTCGCCGCCTGCCAGCGCCTCCAACCGGCGCGAAGGATGCCTCCGCATTGCGCATTTGGATTCACGCTGTTTCGGTCGGAGAAACGGTCGCCGCTAAATCCATCATCCTTCCCCTGCGCGACGCCCTGCCCCAGGCCCGGTTCTTTGTGTCAACGGTGACGGAAACCGGTCAGGCGACTGCTCGGCGCATTTTGAGCGACCTGGTTGAGGATATCTTCTTCTATCCGCTGGATCTCTCCTGGAATGTGGATCGGTTTCTGGATGCGTATCGGCCTGACGTCTTTATTATGATGGAGACGGAGCTGTGGCCGAACATGCTCACCCGTGCCGCCCGACGGGGCGTGCGCCTCTTTACGCTCAACGGGCGCCTGTCTGACCGCTCCTTTCCCTGGTATCGTCGCTTTCGGTTTTTGTTCCGCGGGCCCTTGTCCAATATCAAGGCCTGCGCCGTCCAGTCTCCCATCGACGCCGAACGCATGCGCCACCTCTGCGGGCCGGGCGCGAAGATCGAGGTGACGGGCAATTGCAAATTCGATCTGCCCGCCGAACCGTTGACGGAAGAGGAGCAACAGGAATTGCGTCAGAAATATCGATTGACGCCGGATCGGGACATCATTGTCGCCGGCAGCACCCATCCGGGCGAAGAGGATATCGTGATGGCCGCCTGGGAACAGGTTCAGGCCCGCTACCCCCAGACGACGCTCATCCTGGCGCCCAGGCATCCGGAACGATTCAACGAAGTCGCCAACGCCCTGAGTGGCCCCAATCGCCGCGTCTCGCGCGCCTCCGCGCCGTCCCTGGACGATCCCGATGTGCTGGTTCTGGATGAAATGGGCGTCCTTGCGCAGATTTATGGCATCGCCCGCGTTGGCGTTGTCTGCGGCTCCTACGCGCCCATCGGCGGACACAATCTCCTGGAACCGGCCGCGCATGGCATTCCCGTTGTGTATGGTCCCTATATGAACAAACAAAAAGAACTCCTGCGCATCGTCAACGCCGCGCACGGCGGGATTCAGGTGAACGGAAGCGACCTGGGGGCGACGTTAATTGATCTGCTCAGCAACGACAAACGCCGGGAAACATTGGGTCGGGCGGCCCGGGAAGCCGTCGAAGCCAATCGCGGCAGCGCCAAGCGGAGTATTGAGTTCATCCTGCCCTATTTCCTGGGCTGACGAAAAACAATCCAAAATAGTTTAACCGATTTCGTCCAAGGGCGAAATCAAATCACTTTGTATGCTGGCTGGTACCTGAACAAAAAAGACGTCCCGGCGGTTATCCGTCGGGGCTTTTGTATCTTCAATAAAATCAAGGGTTTTGAGTGGAGCTGACGATAGGAATCGAACCTACAACCTGCTGATTACAAATCAGCTGCTCTGCCAGTTGAGCTACGTCAGCATGTTTGGGAGTCGAAATTGTCTTCATGGCACACGTCGGAGTCAAGCCTAAGGATCGGTGTGGACGAAAAATTATTGCTCTTCTCCGAGGGTTCACGAGACAATGCCTCATCGTTCGCTGTCGGGGGGAGGGTGGGAATCGAGTTGGCCCCCCGGGGAGTGGTCAGTGTATACGGGGGGCGACTTGGCAGCGGTTTCTTTTGGCGAGGGTCGGTTTTCATTTTACGAAAAACGGCACTGAGGCGTATCGTGTCGCGCCCTTTATCTCGGGCCGACGTTTGCTTCCCTTTTTTGCCCGGGCGGGTTTGCTGTATCGCCGGCGCTTTTTTCGCGGCTTGTTTTGGCGTAGCTGTTGGGGAAAGCACATTTTCGATGGAGAGTGGAATCGATGAAATCCCAACAATCGTTTTTGAATCGACGGCGTTTTCTCAAGGCCGCTGCGGCGGCAACGGCGGCGACCCTGGCGGGTGGCGCTTGGTCCCAGGGGGCGGTGTCTTCAAAGAAACCCAACATGATTGTAATCATGGCGGATGATCTTGGCTATGGCGATGTGGGCTGTTATGGCGCCCAGGCCGTGAAGACGCCGAACATCGATCGACTGGCTCGTGAAGGGCTTCGGTTTACGAGCGGTTATTGTTCGGCCTCGACCTGCACCCCGACGCGCTTTTCGTTCCTGACCGGAAAATATGCCTTTCGACAGAAGGGCACGGGCATCGCGCCGCCCAATGCGACGGCGCTGATCCAGCCGGGAACGGTGACGCTGCCTTCCCTTCTCAAGCAAGCCGGATATGCGACCGCCGTCGTCGGGAAATGGCATCTGGGCCTGGGGGCGGGCGACAAGCCCGATTGGAACGGTGAACTCAAGCCTGGACCGCTGGAAATTGGCTTTGACCGGTGCTTCCTGTTGCCCACAACGAACGACCGGGTTCCCAGTGTCTATGTGGATGACCACCACGTGCGCAATCTGGATCCTCAGGATCCACTATGGGTGGGAACCAAAAATCCGGACAAACAAAAGACGGGCAAAAGCCATCGCAACGAGTTGAAAATGGATTGGAGTCATGGGCACGCGGACACGATCCATAACGGTATCAGTCGGATTGGTTTTTTCTCCGGTGGACATGCTGCCCGATGGCGGGATGAGGATTTGGCCGACGAATGGGTCAAGGAATCGGTGAGTTGGATCAGGGAACAGCGGAAGAATCCATTCTTTTTGTTCTTTTCATCACACGATATCCATGTGCCACGGATGCCTCACGAACGCTTTCAGGGCAAGACGGAACTCGGTTATCGGGGGGACGCCATCGTGGAACTGGACTGGTGTGTGGGGCAATTGCTGGACACACTGGATGCATTGAAGCTGACTCAAAACACGTTGGTCATTTTCTGTAGCGATAATGGACCTGTTTTGGACGACGGCTATCAGGATGGAGCGGTGACACAGTTGGGCGATCACAAACCGGCCGGTCCTTATCGCGGTGGCAAATATACCATCTATGAGGGAGGAACCCGGACGCCTTATATCACACGATGGCCGGGAACCATTCAGCCGGGCGTTTCGGATGAAATGGTCTGCACGATCGACTTGCCCGCCAGTCTGGCGGCCTTGGTTGGGGTATCACTTCCGGAAGACAAGGCGGCGTGTCCCGACAGTTTCGATGTGTCAAAGGCCTTGCTGGGCGCGGCGGGCGCCAAGGGGCGGGATCACCTGGTCGAGCAGGGGCGGGGGCTGGCCCTTCGAGTGGGGGATTGGAAGTTATTGGCGCATCCTCAGAACAAATACGCGCTGTTTCATCTGGCCGACGATCCGGGCGAAGAAAAGGATGTGCTGGCCGATCACCCTGAACGGGCCGAGGCCATGAAAAAGCAGTTGCAGGCAATTCAAGACCGCGGATACAGCCGGTTATAGAGGGAGAAGGGCATGGCGGCTTTGGCAGTCCAGCCGAAGCCGCCGTCTGTCCAGGGTTTGGCTATTGCAGTGTGACCTTTTGGTATAATTCTTCCGCGTTTTCCGGCGTCACGATCTGGGATGGCATGATGTATTCTTTGTCCGGTTTGAAATCGGGGGTGCGCAGGATCTGATTGCCGATTTCCATGGCTTTGTCGATGCAGAGGGGATAGATGAACGTGGCCGCCAGGACGCCACTCATGACTTTGGCAATGCCGCCCCCTTCGCTGCCCAGTCCGTCCACGCCAACGAAAATCATTTCCTTTTCACGGCCGACTTCCTTGGCCGCCAGATAGGCGCCGATGGCCATGGGGTCGTTATGCCCATACACGACGTCGATTTGTTCCTGCGCGCTCAAAATCTCGGTCATGCGTTCGCGCGCCCGGGACTGGAGCCAGTCGGCCACGGCTTCCTGAACAAATTCGACGTCGTCATATTGTTCCAGAACGGATCGGGCGCCATTGTGACGGTTGATTTCGCCCTCGACCCCCAGAAGCCCGCGCAAGTCAACGATCTTGCCTTTGACCTGGCCGTATTTGGCTTTGAGGTGATCGGCAATGAACTGGCCGGCCATTCGGCCGATTTCATAATTATCGCATTTGATATAGGTCGTGTAATTCGGCTCCAGAATGTCCCGTTCCAGGCAGATGGTGGGGATGCCGGCATCCATGGCCTGGCCCATGATCTTGGTCAAGGGGCCCCGCTCGTTGGGCGCCACAATGAGGAGATCCGGTTGCTTGGTAATAGCCGTTTCAATCTGGGCAATCTGATTCTGATTTTGTTGCTGCGCATCCATAATTTCCAACTGGATGTCCTCATATTCCGCGCAGATGTTTTCCAGGAGCGCGTTTTGCGCGGCGCGATAGGGCTCGGCGTTATTGCATTGACTGAAGACGACCAGATATTTCCGGTCATTGGTTTTTTCGGACTTGCCACAACCGCTTGTCAAGGTGGCGGCCATGGGAAGGGCGCTCAGGCCCAGGGCCAGGAAATCGATACGCTTCATGATGAGGACTCCTTTTTTTTCGTGTTGTCTAGGAACGGGATCGCTGTATCCAGACAGCGAGGATAATGATGACAGCCTTGCACATCATTTCAACATTACTGTCCACGCCCTTCAAGCGGAACATGTTGCGCAGAACCCCCATGATTAGTGTTCCGACCACGGCGCCCCAGATCGTACCGCGCCCGCCGGACAGGCTGGTCCCTCCGATAACAACGGCCGCGATGGCGTCGAGCTCGAAGGCCATACCATCATTGGGGCTGCCCTGATGGTTTTGGGCGCAATGGATGACGCCGGCCAGCCCCGCCATCAATCCCGAAAGGGCGTAAACGAAAATCTGGACGCGTTTGATGGGGAGCCCCGCATAGAGAGAGGCCCGGGCATTATCGCCCAGGGCGCGGATATAACGTCCCAGCACCGTGTATCGCAAAACGAATCCAAAGAGTATCGCTGAGCCGATGAAAAGGGCGATGACCATGTTCTTGGTGAAGAAGTTGGCGAACACCACTCCCGGATCGGCGCCGAGTGTTGCCGTCTCGCCGGTTGCGCCGGCAAATCCCACATCGATGTTCCGATTGTTTGTCAGCCAGCGGGCCAGCCCGCGAACGCCGATCATGGCCGCCAATGTGACAATGAAGGGTTGCAATCTCATGAAGGCGATGGTCGCCCCATTGAGCGCTCCCAGAAAAGTGGACAGGGCAAGCGCTGCGCTGACAGCGATGGCGATGTGGACACCCGTTGATAAAGCGGAGCTGGCAGTGGGGTCTGGCCATTTGACCAGCAGGAACGCCGTGATCGATGCGGAAAGGGCCAGGATGCTGCCGACGCACAGGTCAATGCCAGCCGTCAAAATCACAAACGTCATGGCCAGAGCGATGATGCCGATTTCGCTGACCTGTCGGAGGATATTCGTCAGATTGCCTTCACTCAGAAAGATGATGCTCCCATCGCCACGGGCGCGTGGGCTGATGACGATGGCAACCACAAAAATCACCAACAGGCCCAGAATGCTTTGAATCGGGCGAATCAGGCGATAGGCGCCTCGCAGGGACTCGAGGGGATCCTTGACCCGGATTGCCTGGTTTGGTTCGGTTGACTTGTTTTTTTTCATGGTTTGTCAGGCATTCGAAGATGTTCCGGCGGTCTGAAAGGCCAGCCGCATGACGGATTCCTGTGTGGCTGTCCGGGCATCCACCGTCCCCATAAGCCGTCCATTGCTCAAGACCATGATCCGGTCACAGCATCTCAGCAGTTCCGGTAATTCGGAGCTGACGAGGAGCACCCCTTTGCCGGCCTGGGCCTGTTCCTCAATGATCCGATAAATATCATGTTTTGCGCCGATATCGATTCCGCGTGTTGGATCGTCCAGAAAAAGGATGTCGGGATCGACATGGAGCCATCGCCCCAACAGGACCTTTTGCTGGTTGCCTCCGCTGAGG
>JADFCT010000096.1 GCA_017161665.1 Candidatus Sumerlaeota bacterium | reverse complement strand
GATGGCTTCTTTTTCAAACGCCAAGGCGCGAAGACGCAAAGAACCCTGGGAGCGGCGCCGCTGTCCGAACAGGCCCGCGCCCCAGGGGTTAAACGTCCGCCAAGCCCCGATAGGGGTGGCACATAATAGCCCAGGGTGGAGCGACCGATAGGGAGCGGAGCCCTGGGTTAGAGCGTGAGCAAGCGAGGCGCCGGCGCGATTTTTGCCGCGCAGCGCGCAAAAAGCGTGACGGCGCCGACGGCCTGCCCGTCTGCGACTCAAAATTTTCGAACGGGCCTTACGTTATGGCAACCAGCGCCAGACAACAAAGGCGCTCTACATGATAAGGTAACAAAACAGCACCCCCCCAATCGAGATCGACCATCTATTTATCAAGAGGACCCGCGCTTATGAGCACCGAAAACCTTCGCTTCACCGAATCGCATGAATGGGCCCGCGCCGAAGGCGACCTGGTCGTCGTCGGTATCAGCGATCATGCCCAGAATGCCCTGGGTGATGTCACCTTCGTGGAACTGCCCGCCCTGGGCGCCGAACTGGCCCCAGGGGACGAAGTCGGCGCCATCGAATCCTGCAAGGCTGCCGCCAGCGTCTATGCCCCCGTGAGCGGCAAAGTCGTGGCGGTCAACGAAAGCCTTGAAGAAATGCCCGAGCAAATCAATTCAGCCCCCTATGGCGACGGCTGGATCTGCAAGATCGAAGCGAGCGCGCCCGCCGAATGGGAAGCGCTCATGGACGCCGCGAAATACGAGGAATTCCTGAAAGGATAGGATTCAAACCCATGCCATTCATCGCCAATACGGACGCCCAGCAGAGAGAAATGCTGGCCGCCGTGGGCGCACAGGATATGGAAGACTTGTTTGCCGATATCCCGCCCGAAATGCGTTGTAAAAATCTGGACATCCCACCCGGTTTGACCGAACAGGAAGTGCGCCGAAAGTTGGCGCGGCTGGCCGATCATAACGTGCCCAATGAGATTGGTTTTCTGGGCGGTGGGTATTACGATCACTTCATTCCCGCTGCCCTCGAAGCCATTGTGTCGCGCTCGGAGTTTTACACAGCCTACACGCCCTACCAGCCCGAGGTCTCACAAGGCGCCCTGCAAGCCATCTATGAATACCAGTCCGCCATTTGCCGGCTCACCGACATGGACGTATCCAACGCCTCACTGTACGATGGCGGCACGGCTGTCTTTGAGGCGATTATGATGGCCATGCGCATCACGGGACGCGAACGCATTCTCATTGATGACAGCGTCAGCCCGATTCATCGAAAAATGGTCCGCTCCTACACGCGCAATCTCGGCATTGAGCTCATTGAGACCGTGTCAACGAATGGCTTGCCGGATCGCAACGCAATCACCAAAGAACTGAATGATCAGACGGCCGCCCTCATTGTCCAGAATCCAAATTTCTTTGGCTGCATTGACGATCTGACGGATCTGGCGGAGGCGGCACACCGTCAGGGCGCGCTTTTAATCGCCTCCGTCTATCCCGTCTCGCTGGGGATTCTCAAATCCCCGGGACAGATGGGCGCCGACATCGTCGTGGGCGAAGGCCAGAGCCTGGGGATGCCGGTCTCCTTCGGCGGTCCCTATCTTGGCTTCATGGCGACACGTCAGAAACATGCGCGCAAAATGCCGGGACGCATTGCCGGACGGACCGTTGACGACCAGGGACGCCAAGGATTTGTTCTCACCCTTCAGGCGCGGGAACAGCATATACGCCGTGAAAAGGCGACGTCCAATATCTGTACAAATCAAGCGCTCTGCGCCTTGACGGCTCTGGTGTACTTGAGCCTGCTTGGCAAGAAGGGATTACCGGAATTAGCCCATGTCTGCGCTGCCAAGGCGGAATATGCGATGGAACGACTCCGGCAGGTACCCGGGGTGACGCTTTGTTATCCCGATCGCTGGTATTTCAACGAGTTCGTCGTGCGTCTGCCCATAAACGCTGAAAAGGTGATCCGGGGACTCTTCCATCGCGGGATTGCCGCCGGTTTCCCCTTAGGACACTATTGGTCCGAGATGGACAATTGTCTGCTGGTGGCCGTGACCGAAAAACGTACGAAAGCGGACATCGATTTCCTGGCTCATGCGCTGGAGGTGATTTTATGCAGTTGATTTATGAAAAATCCGTTCCCGGCCGTCGGGCGGTCCGCACAGTAGCCAGTGATGTGGATACGGAGGGGCGGATCAAGTCCAGCCTCCTGCGTGACACCCCCGCCGAATTGCCCGAATTGAGCGAACTGGATGTGGTCCGTCATTTCACCCGGCTCAGCCAGCGAAACTTCGGCCTGGATTCCGCGTTCTATCCCTTGGGCTCCTGTACCATGAAGTACAATCCCAAATTCACCGAACGAGTGGCCCATTACCCGGGATTCGCCTATCTCCATCCCTTGTTGCCCCAATTGCCGGGCGGGGAAATGCTGGTCCAGGGCGCATTGGCCGTTCTCTATCAGATGGACCGCCTCTTGAGCGAAATCTGCGGCATGGCCGCCTTCACCATGCAGCCCCTGGCCGGCAGCCACGGCGAGTTGACCGGCGTCATGCTCATGGCCGCCTATCACCGGGACAAGGGCAATCATAAAACCACTATTTTGATTCCCGACAGCGCGCACGGCACGAATCCGGCCAGCGCCGCCATCGCTGGATACAAAGTCCAGACCATTCCGTCCAAAGACGGAATCATGGACGTCGAAGCGCTCCACGCCGCCCTCAACGATGAAGTCGCCGGCATCATGTTGACGAGCCCCAACACCCTGGGCCTGTTCAATCCGCAGATCAAAGAACTGACCGACCTGATCCACAGCGTGGATGGTCTGGCCTACTATGACGGCGCCAACCTCAATGCCGTCGTCGGTAAATGTCGGCCCGGTGACATGGGGTTTGATATCGTCCATGTCAATCTGCACAAGACCTTTGCCACCCCGCACGGCAGCGGCGGTCCCGGCGCCGGCCCCGTCGGCGTGGTGGAAAAACTGCGGGACTATTTGCCGACGTCGGTCGTTCACGAAGGCCCAGACGGCTCATTGAGTCTCGACTATGACCGTCCCAAATCCATTGGATACGTCGCGCCCTTTTATGGAAACTTCGGGATTGTGCTGCGCGCCTATGCCTACATCCTGCGACTGGGGAAGGAAGGGCTGATCCGCGTTTCCGAAAATGCCGTGCTCAACGCCAATTATATCATGCGCAAACTACAGCCCTACTATCACCTGCCTTATGACCGCGTCTGCAAACATGAGTGTGTCTTCTCCGCCGAGCGACAGGCCCGCAAAGGCGTCAATGCCATGATGATCGCCAAAGCCCTCTTGGATCGTGGCTTTCATGCCCCCACGGTTTATTTCCCCTTGATTGTGCCGGAGGCCATGATGATCGAGCCGACGGAGACGGAATCCAAGGAAACGCTGGATGATTTTATTGACGCCATGATCGAGATTGCCGAACTGGCCGAGAGCGATCCGGAAGCGCTCAAAGGCTCACCCAAAACGACGGTTGTCAGTCACCTGGATGAAGTGCGCGCCGCCCGCCAACCCGATTTGGCCTTTCTGACCGACACAGAATAAGTCGAGGGAATCACAGCCCCCCGCGCAGGACTGCGCGCCCCCCAAACGGTTGTTGCTCGCGCCAAACGGACACGAGCAACAACCGTTTTTCACAGATATGCCCGCCTCAGTGAAAGCCTTCACACGCAGGGCGACAACTTGTGATGAACCGAAGCCTACTCCATTCGAATCGCCGCCTGAATTTGGACGGGGGATTCCAGGATTTCTCCGTCGGCGGGCAAATGGTGGATACGACGGACAAGTTCCATGCCCCGGATGACCCGGCCAAAGACGGCGAACCCCTGACCGTCTGGATTCCGCTGCCCACCGAAATCAAGTTCCGGCTGGTCGCCGATACAGATAAAAAAATGGTGGGTTCCTGTGTCCGGCCCCAGTCGCGCCATGGACACGGCGCCGTCCTGATGGCGCAGGCCCGTGTCACGCGTACGTTCCAGGACAATAGGCGCGAACGCCTCGGTGGCTCGAGAGGGATCGGCCTGGGCTTGAATGACGGCGATCTTGATGGAGGCGCTGGTTTGATTTCCCTCCCGGACGGCGCGGAAGAAAACGCCATTCTTATAGTGGCCTTCATGGACATATCGTAAAAAGTTTCGGACGGTGACCGGGGCTTTTTCGGCGTTCAACTCCAGGTCGATCTCCCCCAGATCGGTAATAAGTCGTACACACGGTTTGTCTGTAACGGGCGCGCGCCGCCATTGAAAAGTCGGCGAGCCTTTGGGATCAAATCCTTCGAGATGTCGTCGCCCCGACTCGGGACGGGTGGTAGGCGGAAGGTAGCGCCAGGGGCCGTCCCCCAGAATTTCTTCACACAGACCGGCCAGTTCGGGATCATACGCCTTGAGCTCGGAACGCGTGTTGACGGGCCCGTGCGAAGCGTCATTTTCGCGATTATTGTCAAACCAGCATTGAACGCCCTCGGCCCAATATTCGCTGCGATTCGTAGCGGCGTAGGTTCCTTCCCACAAGCCCTTGGCTCGGGCCTTGTCATATGCGGCAGCGAGCCGCTCGTCGAACGTCGGATCCGCAACACTCAGGGCCGGCCGATGAATACTGTGCGCGAATTCATGGATCAGTATATTTTCCTCACGATAAGGATCGCCCGGATAGGCCAGCAAGTTTTCCTCACCACAACTCACCGGAATTCCGCCCAGCCCTCGAGCGCGGCGATCCCAGTAGAGTTTGGGTTGCATATCCCGCTGCTCGGGAAGGTCGGTCGTATATTCATTGTGAGCCATGACAACGATATAAACGCCGTGGTCCGCCATTGTCTTCAAGAGATCCTGCCGCTTTGTCATCATTTGCCGAATAACAAAAGCCCCTTCGCGCAGGGCTGCATCGGAAACACGCCCCGACGCCACCAGCGGAACACCACTCGCATCCAAATATTTTTCATAAAAGGCGTCCAATTTCAATTGTCGACGAACGGTGGCTGGAGGCGATGTGACCCCCACAGCGGCCACGGGTTCGCCAAAGGCGTGGACGCACAACATCCAGAGGATGATCAAACGGAGAGAAAGAGGGTTGCGCATCATGGTCGGCCTTTCTTGTGCCAAGCAAATCAATAGTCAGATATTCTAAGATAGACGATGCGCGGCATGTCAAGAACCACACGCCCCGTTTCAAACCACATAAGGGCGTTGACCCTTTGGGGAAAGCGGATTAAGATCGCGTTGCGGATCAAACAAGTTTTAATTCCATTTCAGGGAGATGATTATGAGCGAAAACGTTGAGACACGTTCGGGAATGAACCGGCGTGGCCTGATCAAGACTTCCGCTGCCGGCGCGATGGCTGCTATCGTGGGAGCGCGAACCGCCCACGCCGCCGATGATGATAAAGCCGTTCTCAAAGGAACGATCAAACATTCGGCCTGCGCGTGGTGCTATTCCATGCCCTTGGAGACATTGGCCACGGAAGGCGCCAAACTGGGACTGGTGGGTTTGGATTTAATCGGACCGAATGATTGGCCCACCCTGAAGAAATATGGCCTGGTTGGCACGATGACGCCGACGCACGGCATCGGCAAAGGGCTGAACCGGATCGAGAATCACGACGAATGTCTGGCCATGATCGAAAAGGCCATCGAACAGACCGCGGAAGCCGGCTGGCGCAACGTGATCTGCTTCTCGGGCAATCGAGAAGGCATGGACGATGAGGAGGGCGCAAAAAACTGCGCCATCGGCCTCAAGAAAATCGCCGGTCTCGCCGAGAAAAAAAAGGTGATCATCAACATGGAATTGCTCAACAGCAAGTCCCACAAAGATTACATGTGCGATCACACCGCTTTTGGCGTCAGCGTCTGCAAGCAGGTCGGCTCGCCCAATGTCAAACTCCTGTATGACATTTATCACATGCAGCGCATGGAAGGCGACATTATCGATACGATCAAGGCCAATATCGACTATATCGGGCACATCCACACGGCAGGCAATCCAGGGCGCAATGAGTTGAACGAGAAACAGGAAATCAACTATCCGCCCATCATGCAGACGATCGCCGATCTGACCCAAGCGGGTAAATTCGACGGCTTCACGGCCCATGAATTTGTTCCAAAGCGTAAAGGCGTGGAAGGACAGATTCTGTCGCTCAAAGAGGCCATCGCCGTTTGTGACGTTTAGTCCGACGGGGGGGCGGAGACGGCCTTTTCTCTGCCCCCCCACCTCGACGTCCCCCTTTCTTTTTTGTTCAGGACTCTCAGAAGTTGGTTGATTGGCCCTTCGCCGGAGTGATACGATTCGCTCGTATTGATCGAAAAGGCTGGGGGCTGTAGCGGAGATCGCCCTTTCCGGGGTCGGGAGGAAGGAACAGGAATTTGAGTCCAACCATTAACATCAAAGAGCGCGAGATCTGTTGCAAGTTGGTGTACTACGGCCCTTCGCTCAGCGGAAAAACAACCAATATCTGCTATCTCCATCAATTGACGCCGAATGAAAACAAGGGGAAACTACAGTGTGTCGATACGCTGGGGGATCGAACGCTCTTTTTCGATCATTTCTCCATGGATCTCGGCGAGATTCAGGGGATGCGGGTCCGGTTTCAGATATATGGTGTTCCCGGCCAATCACAATACAAACTGACGCGAAAGATGGTCCTTAACGGTGTCGATGGCGTGGTCTTCATTGCCGACTCCGGCGAAGACCGGCTCCATGCGAATCTCAACAGCCTGGAGGATTTACAGGATCTGCTGAGTGAACATGGCTATGATGACCGGGAACTCCCCGTGACGCTCCAATACAATAAGCGGGATTTGGAATCCGTCAGTTCCATTGAAGCGATGCAGGAGTTACTGAACCCAACCAACAAACTGCCCTACTTCGAGGCGGTAGCCACCAGCGGGACAGGAGTCATCGAATCCTTTAAGTCCGTCTGTGGGCAGGTCATTGAAAGGATCAAAAAGAACATGGCGCCAAGCGCCATGTCCACTTTAGGAAGGCGAACGCTGAGAAAAGATGCCTAAAAGCGGAACATTTCCGGTTTGCAACCTGAGCGCTGCGACAATCGACACCATCCGCAACGCCCTGGAAGTGATGTTGGCCGAGTCCAAGGCCCACGGCGCCATGGTGGTGGATCAAAGTGGATATGTCATCGCCCGTCGGGGGACCACGCGCCTGATGGATCCCGATGAACTGGCCACCTTCGCCACGGGCGCATTCACATCCTTTTCCATGGCCCTGAAAATCGATGAGATGACGGTGGAATTCCCCAAGAAACAATCGGACCTGATCCATTTTGTGCAGATCAATCCCACCACCATCCTGATGGTGTTTATTTCAAGAACCGCTCTATTGGAATCCGTCCGCCCCCGTTGCCAGACCTTGGTAAAAAAACTGAAGACAGCCATGCAGGCCAAACAGGCGGTGGGCGAGGCGATGGAGTCACTGGATTTCATCAGCAGTAAACTGGATGAAATGTTTAAGGACCTTTGACGACGAAGGCGCAGAAAAATTATTGAAAACGATCCGCGCGGCGCGAGAGATTTTACTCCGCGCGTCTTTCTGTTTAATCGGTACCAGTCATACAGTGGATAGTCATCCCATGAAACCACATCAATATTGTCCCGTTCCCCGGTCTTATTTCCAGCGCGCGCTTGCGGCTGGGCTTCTTTATATCGCCTGGAGCGCCATCGCCTCTGCGCAGTCCGAGCCCCCCCTTCCCCCGCAGGTTGTCTATTGTATTGACAGCGGCATCGGCGCGCTGGAGTGGGACGACAGTTCGGCGCGCGAAGCAGCGGTTCGTTTTGCCGACGCTCTACTGCCCACCAAGGCCTGGCGTTCCGCCCTGATTTACCCGGGCATCGCCCGCATGGTGCTGGAGCATGAGCCGCGTCCCATCGCCCAACGCCCCGAGCCACCTCAACTGGAAGCATCTTTTTCATACGCCCTGACCCATCAGGCTGCAGGAATTCCCAACCCTTCGGTGCCCATCTTTCGAGCATTGGATATTTTGGAAAATGATCACGGCGGCGACAAAGCCATCATCCTGATCATCGGCGAACCGATCCAAACCGCCACGCCCTCGCGCTTGTCCGATCGTCTCATGGACCTGGCGGCCCGTGCCGTCCCACGCTGCCGGTTACAGGGCGTACGCCTCTTTGTGGCGCATCGCTCGGTCTATCCATCCATTACCCGTCTCTGGGAGGAAATGACGACGGCCACCGGCGGTGACGCGGCAGCGATCCAATCCGGCAAGGATCTCGTGACAGCCGTCAACGATTGGGCGGTTCAATTATCCGGACTGCGCCACGTTGGTCTCTCCAACACAACGACCATGTCGGCCCGCCCCGGTCAGTATTATTCGTTTGTGTTTCTGCAGGAGAATACACGGGCGGACGAAATGCCGGCGCGAATTCAGGAATGTCGGTTTGAACTCGAATCCCCCAGAGATCTGTCGATTATGGGCGACTATGGTCGCATTCGGGTCAAAGCCCTCGAAAGTGATTCGCACGAAATTCCGGTTCCGTCTGAACGACTTATCCGAATCTATACCGGTCGAAAGAAAGAAGTTACCGCTCACATTCTGCCGACACTGATTGACCGGGTCACCCCGTCGGCCCCCATGGTCCTGAAAGTTCAGACCTTCCCTTCCGCAAACGGAACACACCTCACATTCGATTCCGATGCGGCGGCAATCGTGTTGCCACACAATAGCAAAGAGCCGGGCAAAGACTTGGTCACCCAGTCCCGTTTGACGGAAATCCCTGGCGAGCAACTCAACGAAAAAGCCTGGCAGGCCGTCTTCCCCAAACTGCCGCCCGGCCATTACGATCTGATTTTGCCGGTTTACTACGGCGCCACCTCGACAGAATATCTCAAACGAAATGTGATGGTCTTCGATCGTTCGATCCAGTCCCTGATTCGTCGTGGCGCTGGCGGTGGCCAGACGAACCGGGTGTTGTTGCGTGCGGATCTCAATACCGAGGGATTCCAGAAATCCACATTATATGTCGCATTACGCGAAGGGGATGGACCGTTCGAGTATCCAGAGATCCCGAACACACGCGGCGGACGTTTCGAAGCGCAAATCGCGCCAGACTTTTCACCGGGCCAATCCTTCAAAGTCGCCCCAGGCGCTTTGGCCGTCCGGTTGGCGGATCGCGAAGAAGACCGTGTGGCTTCCTACTTCCCTGGAATGATGGCGCAATTTCCCGTCCGAAACATTCTGTTGCCGGGCATGACGGCTTCCATCGCCATGACGCCTCCCCCGCCTCTGCCAACAACACGCGCCGTGGCCCCGACACCGCCCCCACAGCCCACCCCCCCTGCGCCGACCCCGGTCGTCGCGCGCCCCACTCCGCAGCCCCAAGCGACAACGGTACCGGAGATGAACGTCAAGCCAACCCTCATCCCCACGCCAATCCCCGCAAAGCCATCGCCAACGCCGGTCGTGGGGGATTCGTCCACACCCAGCGGATTGAATCCGACGCTGATCCTCATCGCCATTATTGGAGGCGTTGCCTTGGCAATGATTGGCATCATTGTCTTTTTTGGGCGTCAATTGGGATTGTTTGGCAATCAGGATCTGGAACTGGAAATACCCGCCTTCCCACCAGATGTGGATTTCTACAATCCATCGGATACCGAAGACGACGAGGCGTCTTCCGAGATGGCGGCTGAATTCAAACAGCCCCCTACGGCGCCCCCTCCCCCGCAAGCCAAAGCGGAGCCGGCGGTCGCCCCCCCCACCGCGCCAGAACAGACCGAAAAGCCCAAGTCCACAGGCAGTCTCTTTTCAATGGATGATGCGGATGAGGAGGACGAGGACGAGGATCCGAGGGATGAGGTGGAAGCGCCAGCCGAAGAGCCGGATGTAGAAAGCGACAACTCCACCGGCCTGAACACTGACGGTCTGTTAGACCAATCCTTGCTGGACAGCCTCTTTTCCGAGCCGGGACCCGTGGTGGCGGACGGAGAGGAAAAACGGGCCCCTGATTCAGACGACGCGCCCTCAGGCTCCTTGGACTTCAGCGACGATGATATGATCGCCGCTCTAGCAGGCGAAGGCTATACGGAAGACGATTCACAGCCCCCCGACGAGCGCAATCTTAAAATTCAAACGGATGCGATCAGCGCGGATGAAGACGAGGAAGCCGAAGAAGCCGAACCAAGCAAGTCGCTTTTTGACTGGAGTGACGCCGAACGGGACGACGATGGAGACATTAAATTCTAAGCGCCCCGCGCGCAGTATCCTATTCACCGAAAGGCGCCCTTGGCCGCCGGACCACTTTGAAGGGATAGAGATGTGAAGCCTTTGATCGTATTGTCCCAGGATCCGACGCCCGCGCGTGCGGAATATCTGAAGGAATTGACGGAAGAACTGACTCGGCGTTCCGATTTGGCCGTTCTGGTGGTTCCGTGTATTTACGATCTGGAACCGCACCATGCCAGCCTTCAAATTCTCATTCGGGAACCGGGGCCGCTCCTCGTGGCCGCTTGGTTTCAGCCACGCGCGATTGAATGGATCTTACGCAGCAAGGGCGTACGCGAGCGGGCCGAAATCTTTCCCCTTTTCCTGGAACCATTCCAAACACCGTCCACGGCGGCGGATGAGTTGGAACGACAGTACAAAGAACTTCAAATCGATAGCCTGGAAAGTGACAAGCCCGCCATCCCCGGTGTTCAAAGCATTGCGGAAT
>JADFCT010000095.1 GCA_017161665.1 Candidatus Sumerlaeota bacterium | reverse complement strand
TGGCTTCAGGACGCGCCGGAAATTTAATTCTCGAAGTCCTTTCCGTGATCGTGTCCATCGGCAGCCTCATTGCCATTGCCGCTCAAGCGGGGGGCGCCATTTCACTCGAACGAGAACAGGAAACCTTTGACCTCCTCTTCCTGGCCCCCATTCGACCGGTCGGCATCGCCCTGGCCAAGTTACTTAATATCTATGGCTATTTCCTGATGCTCTTCCTGGCCACCCTCCCCCTCTATGCGGCGTTGTTTTTCATGGCCGGACTCGATTTGATCAAGATCGGAAAAATGTTTTCGCTGATCTTAATCAGTTGTTTGACATCCGCCGCCATTGGCCTGTTTGTTTCCGCTTTCATGCGTCGCCATTATGCTGCTGTTATCGTGACCTTTCTGGCCATCGCCTTTTATATTTGTGGTCCCTTTTTTATCCTGATGCTCCTTGATGAATTCCATTTTGTGCGCATCTCCAGCAAACTGGTCGCATGGTCCGGTCCCTTTGCTCAATTCATTGGGATTATTGTGGGTCAGTTATCGGACATGGAATTTCTGACGGGACTGGCCACGACCGCGCTGATTGGCGTCTTCTTTTTCTGGTTCACCTGTTATTTTATGAAGCGCCCCGCGCCGCCGCCCACGGTGGAGAACAAAAAAACCATCGACGACCCCGCGCTGCTCACCCAGCGCCGCAAGCAATTCCCCTTTTACCTGATCGACCCCCTGAAACGAAAAAAAGAAATCCCCGACCAGAGCAATCCCATGCTGGTCCGCGAACTCCGTTACTCCGTCATGGCCCGGGCGGCAATCCTGTTGCGCGCTTTTTATGTCATCGCCATCATCAATCTATTTTTGGGCGCTGTCCTATACATAGCGGACTACTCGCATCAAATCGTCGTCTCTCTGTCCATCGAACTCGGAATCACCCTTGCGGTTGCTCCCCTGCTGATCGCCAATTTCTACACCAGGGAACTGGAACTCGGCAATCTGGACATGCTGCGCATGACATTGCTGAGTTCACGGGCCATTGTGTTCGGCAAATTCAAAGCCGGACTCATCGCCATCTCGCCCCTCCTTGTTTCCATGTTCCTGCCCATCCTCCCCCTGTTCTTTTGGGGACCGTTTCCCGCTGTGTACTGGGCAGGCCTCGCGGCGACGCTCGTCTGCCTCCTCATCGTCATGGGCCTCAGCATGTTCGCGTCCATCGTCTGTCGCAGAACATCATCGGCGCTCGTTCTGTCCTATTTGATGAGCGCCATCGTGCTGTTTGGTTTGTCAGGAATTATCGTTATCTGTAACGAAATCTTTGGTCGCAGAATTACGAACAGTGTCTTTCGTGATTTCATCAACCTTAATGACTATCAGTATTTATCCCCTTTCTTGCTGTTCGTCGAAGGAAGTGAAATGCCCAATTATGGATATAGTCGGGCCACATATCACCTTGGCTGGGATTACTGGCTCGCCCTTTTGTGCTGGGCGCTGTGTGGCCTCTTCCTCGTCTGGGCGTCTCATCAGGTCTTTAAACGCTGGCGTCTGCGCAGCCAATAATTTAAAAGTCTCACCTCAAAGGAGGAACCCCATGTTCTCAATTCCCCGCGTTCTGCTGATCCTATTACTCAGCGCAATGATCCTCGGCTGTGGCAAGGACGAAACGTCCGATTCCGGCGCCGCCTCTCCCAATCCCACCTCCGACGGCGGCGAGGTCGTCGTCTATGTGGCTTTGGATGAAATGTACTCCCGGCCCATCCTTGATGCCTTCGAAGCGGAAACGGGCATTCGCGTCCGCCCCGTTTATGATACCGAGGCCTCGAAGACCACGGGATTGGTCACCCGTCTGATCAGTGAGCGGAACCGCCCCCGCGCCGATGTGTTCTGGAACAACGAAACCGCCCAGACCATCGTCCTGAAAAACGAGGGCGTCCTGGCCCCCTATCAGTCCATGGCCTCGTTCTCGGTCCCCGAGCGGTTCAAGGATCCCGATCACTACTGGACCGGGTTTGCCGCTCGCGCCCGCGTGATCATCTACAACACGGATCAGGTCAAAGAACCGCCGACCTCCATTCTGGATCTCATCCGGCCCGAATGGAAAGGCCGCGCGGCCATTGCGCTGCCCCTCTATGGAACCACGGCCACCCATGCGGCGGCGCTCTTTGCCTCCTGGGGTCCCGAACGGTCGAAGCAATACCTCCTCGACCTGCTGGCGAACGACGTCGCCGTCCTGCCGGGCAACGCCACGGTGCGTGACCTCGTCGCCAAGGGTGAATTTGCCGTGGGGCTGACGGATACGGACGACGCAAACGGCGCTGTGGAGGACGGCCTTCCGGCCCAATGGCTTTTTCCGGATCAGGAAGAAGGCGGGCTGGGCACATTGCTGATCCCCAACACGGTGGCCCTCATCGCCAACGCTCCCCATCCGGCGCAGGGCAAGGCGCTCATCGATTTCCTGCTCAGTCCGGGCGTGGAAGAGCGGCTCTCGAAGATGCGGTCCATCCAGATTCCGCTTCAGGGCGGCGTCGATCCGTCGGACAATACGCCGGACCTGGATGCCATCCGCGCCATGGAGGTCGATTTCGGCGCTGCGGCCGAGGTGATGAAGGATTCGGCGGCCTTCGTGACGGAACACTTTGTGCGCTAAACGGCGGGGTCCATTGAAACGGTTTGAAACCCATTATCCGCTGAGCCGGACCGGACGCGCGGCCTGCGTCGCCACTCTGGCCCTCTTCGCCTGGATTGGCCTGGGGCCTGTGGTCGTCGCCTTTGCGCAATCCTTCTGGACAGACGGCGGCCTTTCCTTGTCGGCGTACACGTCCGTGCTGGGCGAGGCGCGTCAATGGGGATTGCTTCTGCGCAGCCTGTCCATCGCCCTGGGCGCCGCGGCATGGGCCACGGTCCTGGGCGCTCCGATGGGATTTGCCCTCGAACGATCGGCGCCCCCCGGAAAGCCATGGTTATGGTGTGTGGTATCGATCCCTTTTCTCATGCCCACCCCCATTTCCGCCATGGCCTGGATTGATCTGCTGGGCGCCAACGGCTGGGCGGCCCGCCTGTTCGCCCCGGCCGGGGCCCTGGCGGCGGACCGCTGGTTGACCATCTATTCCGCCCTGGGTTGCGTGTGGGTCTATGGACTGGCGGGGTACCCCATCGTGGCGGTGACAACCTGCGCGGCCCTGCGGCAAATCGACCCGCGAGTGGAGGAAGCGGGGCGGGTCGCCGCCAGTCCGGCCCGCGTCTTCCTCAACGTAACCGCTCCATTGATTGCGCCGGTGGCCCTGACCGGCTCGCTGCTGGTCTTCGTGATCACGCTGATTGATTTCCCAACGGCCTCCCTGCTTCAGGTCAATGTTTATCCCGTGGAAATCCACCGCCTGTTTTCCGTGGGCGCGGGGCTGGGAGCCGTTACGGCTCAGGCCACGCCCCTGGTCCTGGTGGGGGGCGGCGCTTACTTTCTCTGGAATCGCTGCTGGGCGGGCCGAAACGGATGGAGCCGGGGAGACGGATGCCCGACAAGAGCCGTCCAGACCCGCCGCGCCCGCTGGCGCCGTTGGTTCGGGGGGGCCGTCTGTTGGGGAGGGGCCCTCTTGGTGGCCGGAGCGCCCTTGAGCGTCCTGTTCGTTCGCTCCCTGTCCTTCGGTTCCTGGCGCTCGGCCCTCCAATCGTCCTGGAACGAAATCGGCGTCAGTCTGATCGTTTCGACTGCGGCCGCTTCCAGCCTGACGGCGATGGCCTTTGCCATGGCCCTTGTGGCGCGCCGGATACCGTGGACGGGCCTTTTCTTCGGCGCCACCGTGATTGCGTTTCTCGTCTCAGGCCCCGTGATCGGCGTGGGGATGATCGCGCTGTACAACAACCCCTTGCTGGGAGGCGTCTATGATGGCATCGGCATCATGATTCTGGCGATCATGGCCCGCTATCTGCTCATCGCCTGGAAGCCTGTTTGGGCGATGATCTCCGCTCTGGCGCCGGCGCTGGACGAATCGGCGGCGGCTTGTGGCGCCGGCCCCTTGCGCCGGATTCTGGGGATTACCCTGCCCCTGGCTCTGCCGGGATTGCTGACCGTCTGGGGATTGTGTTTCGTGCTGGCCATGCGGGAATTGAGCGCGGTCATTCTGGTCTATCCCCCCGGCGCCGCGCCGCTGTCGGTCCGATTGTTCAGCCTGATGCACTATGGCCCCAGCCGCGACGTGGCGGCGCTCAGCGTGGCCATGACAGCCATAATTTTGGTCTCCGCCGCCATGGCGGCTGCCGGCGTCGTCTGGCTCCGGCGCCGATGGGGAGCCTGGAACGAGCCGACCGGCCCCATCTCCCGAATCGACAAGGACAAGCCATGATCGAAATACAGAATCTGTCAAAGTCTTTTGGAGGCATTCCCGCCTGTCAGCCCCTTGCGTTCCGGGTCGAAACCGGCGCCTTGCTCTGGCTCCAGGGAGTGTCCGGATCGGGCAAGACGACCTTGCTACGCTGTCTGGCGGGATTGGAGACGCCCGATACCGGTTGGATTATCTTGGGAAAGCAAAAAGTATTTGGCCATGGCCTCTCCATCGAGCCACATCGACGCGGCGTGGGCATGATGTTCCAGGATGGCGCCCTCTGGCCCCATCTCACCATGGAAGGGCATTTGGAGTTTGTCCTCCGGTCGGCCGGTTCCGGCTCGCGCGGGCGCGCACAAAAGCGGACACGACAAAAACGGGTGGATGAACTGCTGGAGTTGATCGAACTGACCGAACGTCGCCGGGACCGACCGGGGGCCCTTTCGGGTGGGCAGCAACAACGCTTAGCCTTCGCCCGAGCCATCGCGGCGCAACCGCCTTTTCTCCTTTTGGATGAACCCTTTTCCAATCTGGATGAACGGCTGAGGCGGAAACTGATGGAGGAAATCCGGCGTTTGATGCGGGAAAACCAAAGCACGGTCCTCATTGCAGGACATGACGACCAGGAATATCAGGAATCGGGAGACCAGATACTCAGACTGACGCCGCCGGTTCGGGACACGTCCGATTCCGCAACAGCCGCCAGCCCACCAGAATAAATCCCACGCCGATCACAGCCAATAAGGCCCCACAAATCAGGATCAATCCCTGAAACAGTTCATCCGTGATCCATTGTTTGCCGGTGACGGTGAGAAGGCCCACTAATGAAAACCAGACGATATCGGAAGACTCGTGGGCCAGGTAAAAGACCAGATAATCCCAGGCCCCTCTGGGTTCAAAAACCGCGACCTGCCCGGCGCCGACGGTGGCCCACCATCCGGTGAAATAGGGATTGGCGAGCGAAATGGCGGCGCCCATCAGGATGAGAGCCGGAAACGAATAGGCCCCCGTACCAGTACCCGACAAGTCCAATCGCAGTTGCGAAGCCACCCGCATCATATCGAATCCCATATAAATCAGCGCCGCCCCGCCCACCCAGCCGATAACGGCCTTGGTGATAGTATTCTGAAGAACCGAACGGAAACCCATCGCCAGCATGAGGACAAAGACAATTTCGACCAGCGCATGGCCCACCAGAATGCCCGCCACGGCCACCATCCCCACGATGGCTGTCTGCTGAATCGTGGCGGCCAGCATGGGGCCGGGCATCATGGCCCCGGAAAGTCCAATCACAAAAGCCAGGGCGGCCAGCCGGAGCAAACGTCCCCTTCCGCTCGCCTTCGCCTGTTGTTTCTTTAAATGATCAATGAGTGTCTCTATCATCACCGGCTCCGATTTTCATAAATCCTCTGCCGTAAGGAAACGTCACATCGTCAAATCCACGCAAGCCATTTCTGGGGCCATTCTCTCTCAGGGCTCCTCCCGAACCTGCCCGGAAGAGTGGAAGGGTGACCGTAAGGAATGGCTGAAGCCTCGGTCGAGAAGCCGCGCTGAAGCGCGGCTTCTCGACAGGAGGCTTCAGCCATCTCCAATAATGGAAAGAATTTCGAGATCTGAAGCCGGCTAAAAAGAACTCAAGCATCCCTAACAGGTCCGGGGTACGCCCTTCTCGTCAACGCCTTGCCCGGGATGTCATAACGCCGCCTTGAACACGGTTGACGGTTCAAGGCGGCGCTGGCGCAAAAGAGTTTCAGGCCTTCCAACGACTCAACTGTTGTGCAGAATCTGTTCTTTTTCCATTTTCGCCAGACGCATTTGCTTCACCCATTCCAAACGAGCCACGGCGGACCAGAATTCTTCCTGCAACTGGATTTGCCAGACGTCGTCCTTGAAAGCCTCTGCCAGGCGTTGGGACAGGGTTGCGCTCCGATTCGTCCCGGCCGTCTGGCTTTCGGGAGCCTCCACATCAATCCAGCAAATTCCCCGCTGGTCAACCGAACGGAACAACTCCTGGGCCTGACGAATCATAAAATCATCACGACTTTCCATCGACACGTCGTCCGCTTTGAAAATCAGGGCATGAAACCGTCCCCATATCGGGATATTCCCAAGAATCTGCTGAGTGATTTCACCCATGGACGGTTCATTGTTTTCCAATTCCGTATTCAATCCCACGATGAGGAAAGGCTCAGCGCCATTCAGCGATTGGTTGAGTTGCCAAACGGTGGTCAGTAAATCCCGATAGTCCTGATAGGTCCATCCGCCCGTCGCGTCATGACCGGCAATGGCCATAATCGCATCACGGTCCAGCGTCGGGGCCGTCACGATCCACTCCAGGATGGCATTGTCTGAAGCCAGGCAAGCGTCCACAGCCAGTCGCCGGACATCGGCTTTCAGATATAATTCCGGAATCATTTCAATCAGGAGCGTCAGATTCCGGGGATCCTTATAATCGCTTCCCACGACCAACACGCGTTTTTCACGGGCTTTTCGAACCATGATGTCCACGGGATCCTGTCTCGTGCGCGCGATCCACCAAGCCAACCGGCGTTCGGTCCAACGGACATTCCGCTGGTCCGATTCCAGGGGTTCACCATACGCGACGGAAACCGGACAGCTGGTATCGAAAAATCCCGGTCGCCACAATTCCAATCCAGCCCCCAGTATGACCACCAGGGCGATGACACCCGTCAACGTCCGACCCAGTCGACGCCAAGTGAACCAGCGGTTGCGGGGACTTGCCCCTTCTGTTTGTTTTACGTTCGACATCACATTCTCTTCCCGGCTCATGATCAAATCTCCCATACGACCTCGAGCTCCTCCGGCTCCAGCATCTTTCCCCGTCGATCCACCAATCCATCCTCTCCGCCTCATGCCATCCATTGTTTGCGAAATCGTATTCCAATTCGACTACAAGTATAGCATAAGTTGGGCCAACTTTCAAAAAAATCGCAGATCCTTGTATTTCCTAGACTTAGACCTTTTAGCGCCCTTGTGCTTCGGCCCGAAAAACCACCAAATGGCACAAATCCCCACGCATGAGCCCCATTTGGTACGTTCATTTTTTGCACACCCAGCCCTGGCGCGCGTCCCATTCGGTGAACTCGTCATGCCCTTGTTCTATTAGATAGGTTTACCGGGAGAAAAGTTTCATTGATCGACATGTCTTTTTTTGGGTCTTATCCGGACCGACAATAAAATCTTTTGCCTGTCCGTCTCGTCATCCGGTATGCTGTCGTCGTGAAACGAATCCATCTTGCCACCTTTTCAGCGTTTTCAGAACAGACAAATCTTTCCGAAAGGAAGAGGCACAATGTTTTTTACCAGACATAAAGCCACTGCCGTGATTTGCCGAATAGTTACATTCGTTGGATTGATCGGCTGGGAAGGGACGTCAGTTTGTCCGGCGGCCTCCGCGGATCCGCCCGGCGAGTTCATTCACTGGCGACATGGCTCGAAGCAGGTGGGCGCCTATCGTTTTCAAGTGGATTCGTCCCATCCAGCGCCCACTCACGCTCCTCCCGTGTCGATCCTTCCGAAATGTCGAACGACCAAACCGCATTTTCCCATTCTCTCAACCGTGGATGGCCAAAACATCCTCCTGGACTCCCCGGCGGATCATATCCACCACCATGGCCTCATGTATGCAGTGGCCATTGATGGACTTACTTTTTGGGGTGAGGAAGGCGAATTTGGGTGGCAACGCCACCGACAATTCAATGCCCCCGTTCCACAATCCATCGTCCATGGCGAAACCATGTCTTTTGAAGAGATTCTGGACTGGATCGGGCCGGACAGTACAAAACCCCTGGCTATGGAACGAAGGCAAATCGCAACGCGAGCCGATCGTAATGCGCGAACGGTCTTTGTCGATTGGACCACAGAATTGACGGCCCCACCGGATAAAGATATCGAAATCAGCGGTTCCCATTACTATGGGCTGGGAATGCGGTTTATTCCCGAATTTAATGGGCGCGGTCACTTTGAGGCGCGTGATGGGTCGGAGGGGACCGTCTTTCGGGGCGACGAGCGCCTGTGGTCCTCCGACTGGATCGCCTACCACCTCCCGGATGAAGGCGACGGCCTGACCATTGTCCTGTACGATCGGCCCGGCAATCCGCGCCCCGCCACCTGGTTCACCATGAAGGAGCCTTTTGCGTATATGTCGGCGACCCTGGCTTTTCATGAAAAGGCGATTCACGTGAAGACCGGGAAAACCCTGCGATCATCGTATCGGATCGCGGTCATTTCGGGACCGTGGCGCCGGAGCAGGATCGAACAATTGTATGCGGACTTTTTGAAAAACAAGGCGGCTCACGCGCCCCAGTTGGATCCGTTGGTTTCCGGTCATACAACTTGACAGTCCGTCCGGTCGACGATTTTAATGGGCGCATTGCCGTGTGGCGGCGCGGATGACCACGACATGGTATCCGCGCCCTCAAGCGTCCCCGCGGGGGTCAGACATTGATTCTCAATCCTGAGGAGTATTGTTATGCCGTGTCGTTCCTGGACAACGTATTTTCGAGTCCTTCCCATACTATGCCTTCTTAATGCCTCGGCTGATGCCAACGCAGCCGTCGATCCCCCACTCGCGGAAATGATCAGCCAATTAAGAGGTTTCGACAGCCGCTCCCTTGGCGAAGCCATTACCGACCTGACGCGAACCTTTGGCGCCGATTATCCCTATGGCCCCCAGCGTCTATCGAAATTGGATAAACTGGAAGGTCAGCGCCTGTTGATGTTTCAGCGCCTGGGCCGCGCCCATCCCCCCCTTGCGGAAGCGCAGCGGCTGCTGGAGCGTCTTCAAGATTTCCGCCAACGCGCTTTGATCGCCAATCCCCTGGTCTCCGGCCAGCCAATCCTCTTTGTCGTTCGTCCTCAATATCTGATGGACCATCATAACACGGCGACCCTCTTCCAGACCGGTGAAATCAACACCAGCAGTTTTCGAGGCGGCAGCGCGCTGAAAGTCCTGGACCTGTCCATCAGCGCCCCGACGCCACGGACACGAACCCTCTTCGAAAGCGCCGAAGGACTGATTCGCGATCCCGATCTCCACTACGACGGCCAACGGATTGTCTTCAGTTTTCGAAAAAACAAGGATGACGATTATCACATTTATGAGATCCATTGGGACGGTTCCCATTGGCGTCAGTTGACCAGCGCCCCCGGAGTGGCCGACATTGATCCCTTCTATATGCCGGACCAAACAATTGTCTTCTCCTCCACCCGCGAGCCGAAGTATTGCATGTGTAATCGCCATATCATGGCCAATCTTTTCAAGATGGATGAAGACGGGGCCAATATCCACCAAATCGGCAAGAGCACCCTTTTTGAAGGGCATGGCTCCGTATTGAACGATGGACGCATCCTGTATGATCGCTGGGAATATATCGATCGCAATTTCGGCGACGCCCAGGCCTTGTGGACCGTCAATCCCGACGGAACCAACCACGCGCTCTACTGGGGAAACAACACCAACTCACCCGGTGGCGTCATTGACGCGCGCGCCATCCCCGGATCCGATCGCATCGTGGCGATCTTCGGTTCCTGCCATGACCTGCCCTGGGGCGCCGTGGCCCTACTGGACCGACGCGAGGGACTGGACCTGAAAGCCGGTGTTGTGCGGACCTGGCCAGCCGATGCCGTCAACCTGATCGGCGTCGGCGATTTCGATACCTTCAAACGGCTGAAGACCCGTTATGAAGATCCCTGGCCTTTGAACGACAAGTACTTCCTCGTCTCAAAACTCCTCCAGCCCGGTGGCGCAATGGGACTGTTCCTCATCGACATCTTCGGTAATGAAATCCTGTTGCACGCCGAAGGAGCTGGCTGCTTCGATCCGATCCCTCTTACCCCCCGGCAACACCCCCCGGTCATCGCGCCTCGACGGGATTTCGACAATGAAGCCGGCGTTTTTTACGTGACGGATGTGTATCAGGGAACCCATATGAAAGGCGTCGAACGCGGATCGGTCAAATACCTGCGTGTCGTTGAATCCCCCGAAAAACGATTCTGGAGCCCTGCGCAATGGGGAGGACAGGGGGTTCACTGCCCCGCCATGAACTGGCATGACTTCAACAACAAACGCATTCTGGGAACCGTGCCGGTCGAATCGGACGGCTCCGCCAAATTCGCCGTGCCCTCCGACAAATGGGTCTATTTTCAACTCCTGGATAAAGACGGGATGATGGTTCAGTCCATGCGCAGCGGCACGCTGTTGCAATCGCGTGAGGTGGCGGGGTGCATCGGTTGCCATGAACAGCGACACAGCGCCCTGTCGCCAGGTTTTGAGAAGCAGACTCTGGCCGCCCAGCGGGCGCCGTCTCCCATGAACGGCTGGCATGGCGAACCACGCCTGTTCAACTTCATGACGGAAGTGCAACCGGTTCTGACAAAGGCCTGCCTCCCCTGTCATGACTTTGGCGGCGAGGGAGCCGATAAACTGCTGCTCGCGCCCGATCGAACCATGACCTTCAATACGGCCTATAATGAACTGTGGC
>JADFCT010000094.1 GCA_017161665.1 Candidatus Sumerlaeota bacterium | reverse complement strand
GGTTTCCAAGCTGGAGCCAGGTGAGGCCGGAATGTTGGAGGACTTCCAGGGCGTCCCTGGGGGAATAGACCATGGGCGCGCCGTGGAGGTTGAAAGAGGTATTGAGCAAAGCGCCGCGACCCGTTCGCCGTTCAAAGGCTTTCAGAAGAGCGTGATAACGCGGATTCGCTTCTCGTGTCAGGATTTGGGGACGAACCGTCCCGTCATACGGATGGGTCGCCGCCTGAATGGCCGCCTGTGTCGGCGGGATGGTGTCGAAGGCCTGTATCATGAAGGACGCGCGCAGTTGTTTGGGATTGGACAGATACTCCCCCACCCGCTCGGCCAGGACGGTGGCGGCAAAGGGCATCCAGAAGTCGCGGTTCTTCACCGCATCATTCAGGCGCCGTACCACTTCCGGCCGGGAGGGATCGGCCAGAAGCGATCGGTTCCCCAAAGCCCGGGCGCCGAATTCCGCGGGGCCGTCAAAGCGGGCGACGATATGCCCCTGACTCAGGAGATCGGCCACCCGTTCGGTCGGATCGTCAAACGCTTCAACGGTGAACCATTCAGGGCCCTCTTCGGTCGCCTGCGTCAGAATTTGATCAATCACCGCGTCGGAAAAAGCCTCCCCCCAATAGACATGCGCCAAAGGCTCGGGCGGGGGGGCCCCTTCGGGCGCTTCATCGACATAAGCGGCCCACGCGGCGCCGATGGCATTGGATTCGTCTCCACAGGAGGGAAAGACAAACAGGTCGTCCACTTCGGCCAATTCCGCAATCGCTTTGTTGGCCTTGACGTTCATGAACACCCCCCCCGAAGCCGCCACGCGGCGCAGACCGGTCGCCACCACCGCTCGCCGCGTCCATTCACCCAGGGCCTCCTCAATCCACTGTTGCAGGGCGCCGGCCACGATATCGAACCGGAAGGGTTCCAGACGCCGGCGCAGATACGGATACAGATAGAAGGCGTGTGGGACGCCCCGACGCCGACGCCAGGCGGGCGCGCCATCGGGATCCCATTCGATTAAGGATTGAAAAACATCCAGACACTCACCCCAGTCTGACCGTCGGGCATAGGGCGCCAATCCCATGATCTTGTACTCGTGTTCGTTGGGAACCATGCCCAGAATTTGCGTGACCGTCAGATAGACCATGGCCACGGAATCCCCCTCGCCCACAACAGCGCGGCGTTCGAGTCGGCCATTGCGCATGACGGAGACCGTGGCGGCCAGATCGTCCCCCGCGCCGTCACAGGTCAGAACGAGGACCGATTCGTTCCGGTCAAAGTCACTGCCCCAATAGGCGGCCGTGGCATGGGCATGATGATGATCCACGAGGCGAAACGTGTCGGGATTCAATCCGCTGTCCAGAGCGGCGGCCAGACGGTCGCGCTGGAGGAGGTGGCGATAGATTCCATTAAAAAAGGAACCGCGCGCCCATCGTCGGATGAGGGCGCGCGGTGTGAAGGCGCCGGCGGCGCGTAGATCGGCCATCAGAGATTCGCGCGTGCGATGGCGCGGCTGATGATTGCCGTTGAAGGCCACGACATCCAGTTCGGACGGCGTCAGCCCGCCCATTTCCAAAACCCGCTCGACGGCGAGCGATGGAAAGGTGTCGTGATTCTTGATTCGCGAAAGACGTTCTTCCTGAACGGCGGCCACCACCTGTCCGTCTCGGATCAGAGCGGCGGCGGCATTGTGGCCGTCATGAATGCCCAGGACGTTCGTCACGGCAGGAACCGATCCGTGCGGCGAATAATTTGATCCCGAGCCGGCCCCACCGAAATGGCCGACACCGGACAGTCGATCAACTGTTCCAGTCGCTGGATATAGACCTGAGCCTTTTCGGGCAAGCCATCATATTCGCGAACGCCCGTGATGTCCTGATTCCACCCCTTGGCCTCTTCCATCGTTAACTTCAGATTATCCAGGTTATGCCGATCAAGAGGATAAAGATTGGTCTTTTGTCCGTCGAATTCATAGCCATTGCAAATGGGAATCGTTTCCAATGTATCGAGCACATCGAGTTTTGTGAGAACGATTTCATCCAGTCCGGCAATCTGAACGGCGCGACGAACCACGGCGGCGTCGAACCAGCCGCACCGGCGCGGGCGTCCGGTGGTGGCGCCGTATTCGCCGCCTTTGGCGCGGAGGTATTCGCCCTGCTCATTCGTCAGTTCCGAGGGGAAGGGCCCTTCGCCCACACGGGTGGTATAGGCCTTGACGATTCCGATCACCTTATCCACACGGCGCGGGCTGACGCCCAGACCGGTCGAAACGCCGCCCGGAGAGGGATTGGAACTCGTCACATACGGATAGGTGCCGAAGTCGATATCCAACATGATGCCCTGGGCGCCTTCGGCCAGGACGCGTTTATTTTGATCAAGGGCGTCATTGATGAGCGTCACGCCGTCCACGATCATTTTGGCCAGACGTTCGGCGTGGGGCCACACTTCGTCCATCACCGAATCAACGGTGCAAATCGCCTCGCCGTAAACCTTTTCGAAGAGGGGACGGTAAAAATCAATGACTTCACCGGTCTTTTCCACAAAGCGGTCTTTGCTGACCAAATCCAGAACGCGAATGCCCTGGCGAGTCACCTTATCGCCGTAGGCGCACCCGATGCCCCGCCCCGTCGTGCCGATTTTGCCTTTGCCGCGGCGGGTTTCCTGAAGGTGGTCCAGCGCCTTGTGATAGGGCATGATTAAATGCGCATTGGCTGAAATTTTCAGTTTCTTTTCCGGATCGAAACCGGCGGCAATCAACGCGTCGAGTTCCTCGGCCAAAACAGCGGGATCAATCACAACACCGTTGCCGATCAGGGCGTCACAGTTGTCGTGAAGAATACCCGAAGGAATCAGGTGCAGGATGTACTGTTTGTCTCCGATCACTACCGTATGACCGGCATTGTTGCCTCCCTGATACCGCGCGACCAGGTCGGCTTCGTCTGAGAACAAATCCACAACTTTCCCTTTGCCCTCGTCACCCCACTGAGCGCCCATGATAACGGTTAAAGACACGATTTCGATCCTTCTTTTTCGTAAATTGTGCGCGCCCGCCCCCTTTTCGCCCTCGATAGACAGGGAGGCCACAACGCGCATGGGGAGTTTAAGGCGCCGTCTTAATCAGTGTAAAGGGAATTCGGCTCGTCCGATCCCCCTCGTCAAGCGAGCGCAGATAGGCCGTCACAAGGCGCGCTGCCAAGGCTCGGCCTACAGGTCGGGTTCACTCAGCGGAAGATCCACCACCGAGGGACGATGATCCGAGAAAGGCGTTTGGAGGTATTTATTAAACTCCACAAGCGTCTCGCCAAAATGGGGCGCCAGACGATAGCTGTCTTTTGAATCCAATGGATCGGTCTGGAATCCGGTTTTAACGAAAATCCAGTCCAAGCGAAACAAACCAAAAGGACCAATGGGACGCTTGACCGTAAAGGTCGTGACATATCCCTTTTTCCCGGCCTCGTTGGAATTGGCCAGTTCGCGTTTTCGGCGGCCCACGGAACGCTTTTTGTCGCCTCGGAAATCAAAACATCCCCCATCCGCGAATCGGAAGTCCCGGATATCCCGGAACATGGGCAATACCGGATTCTTCGCCACCACCGGAAGATTGGGGGCCAGCGGATCGTGATAGTTCTTCACAAAATTAAAACTTTGCCGGCCGAGATTGACAAAATTTCCATACGAGATCGCCATGGAAGTGACCACAGAAAGCCAGGTGGAGGGGTCTTTGATGGATCGTTCGACAAAGCGGGGTAGCGACGTGGGGCTCAGATCTTCGGCCGCTGAATTGAAATCCCCCGCCATGATCACCGGATGGGGAATATCCTGAATATATTCAAGAATTTCAAGCATCTGGGCTTGGCGAGCCGCCGGAAGGCATTTGATTTCAAGATGAATGCAAATCACGGAAAGGACACCGCCCGGCACATCCGGAACGGCCAGGTCCACCCGGAAGAAATGCCGCCCCCCCACCTTCATTTCTCGATGGATCACATTCTTAAAAGCGACCTCCGAACCAAATCGGCGGGTATCTTCGAGAAAGGTTGTCTTGGCCTTTTCCTTCCAATACCAGTCATAGGCCTTGTGTTTGAGGGGGATGACTTCGGCGCGCAGAATGGGATAGCGCGACAGCACGGCCGATCCAAAAGCCCCTTTGTATCGTTCCGGATCGGCGTGGAAGTACGCGGACGCCTCTTGATCAACCTGCCCTTTCTCGTCGATGACATCCTCTGTCCCAAGCAACACCGGATCAATTTCGAGGGCCTGAACTGCGTAAGCGTAATTCATCCCCATTGCGCGGGCCAGATCGCCGGCCGCGTCGCGATAGTCCGAGCGGTTCACGCCATAATCCATCTCCTGTAAAAGGAGGATGTCCGAACGGCGCAGCCGACTGTGCTGACGATACATGAGACGGCGCAAAGGGGAACCGGGCGGCGCCAGATCCTCACGAATCATTTGGTCATAATTCGCCGGCTGCTCCATCGCCTGAATAACCCGGCCCATTTCGAGAGACTTTTCAATGTTCCAGGTCGCCACACGAAGGATTTGGCCCATTCGGGGATTGACCAGGCGCATCGGTCGCTGACCGTCGAACCAGGCTTCGTTGCTGATCAGCGGTGTGCGCAGCAATCGATCCAGTTTTTCTCCCAGATCGCCGCCCGGATCGGGATTCTCACTGATCTGCAACAATTCGTCAAAGGTCAGCCAGTCGGGCTCCTGACGGGGAATCAATCCCAAATGGGTCGTGTCCATTTCGACAGGGCCGAAAAGGGCCACGCGGGTGGAAAGGTTCAGGCGTTGGGATTGGCACCCCCCTGAAAAAACGGCAAATCCACAAACGATTATAATAATAGCCAAAACAGGACGCATTCGCTTCTGCTGGTTCATAATATCCATTCTGTTTACAGTGTTGTCCCATACGATGATCGACAGGTGGGGCGGGGAGTCAAATATCCCCGGCGATATGATTTTCTTTGGCGATATGCAGGTTTCGCATCAGCCCCTCATACCCGCGACGGCGTATGGGGCTGCGTTCAAATTTTCGATCAAAGTCACCGGCGGTCAGGGTCTCCAGTTTCGAAATACGGGGATTGAGCAACCCTGGCCGAGGACAGAACGCATCCTCGCGCGTCAGCGGCGCTGACTCATTCCAGGGACAGACATCCTGGCAAATGTCACAGCCGAAGACATTGCGTCCCATCACCTCGCGTTCCTCCTCCGACGGTTCGCTTCGCTGTTCAATGGTCAGATAGGAGGCGCACCGTCGCGCGTCGATCACATGCGGCTGAACAATCGCCCCACCGGGACACGCGTCCATGCAATATCGACAGTTGCCACATCGGTTTTGGACCGGACGGTCCGGTTCCAATTCCAGGTCCGTCAGAATTTCTCCCAGAACCATATAGGACCCGAACCAGACATTAATCAGAGCGCCGTTGCGTCCGATCCAGCCCAACCCCGCCTCTCGCGCAAAGGTCCGCTCCAGAAGTGGGGCCGTATCCACACATGCGCGCAGTTTGACCAGTTGCGGCGTCAGGAGTTCTTCAATCCCCACGGCCATTTCTTCCAACATGCGCCGCATGACCAGATGATAATCATCGCCCCAAGCGTATCGGGAAATCCAAACCCGGTCGCGCCGGGGCGCTTCGATGGATCGCGGCAAAAAGGTATTGTAAGAGATAGCGCAACAGATCACCGAGCGCGCGCCCTCCAGGATGGTCTGTGGATCGGCCCGCTCCTCCATCCGTCGGGCCAGATAGTCCATGTCCCCATGGTACCCGGCCGCCACCCAGTCGCGATAGCGCGCCACCGCTGCGGCGGGCGCTTCCGCCCGGGCAATCCCGCAAAGATCAAATCCCGCATACCGGGCCAGGCGTTTAATCTGTTCGGTCAGTGACTGAGGCTTCATTGAGGCGATTCCGGTAATGGGGAATTGGTTGGGGGGTGGGCCTTTGCGCTCCGAATACGCGCACGCGCCATCCGATCCTGCATGAGGAACAACAAGGTCAAGCCGATGAATATTCCGCCCAAAACCAGATTCATGGTCCCCTGGGACATATCTTGAGACGGGGAATAATGGGAACTGGCGCGGAAAGCAGCCATCCAGGCCGCATAACGCCAATTCGCCACGGCCATGGACACAATACCCACAGCGGCGAGGCTTCCAATCGCAATTCGGAAATAGGCCGCCGGATATCTCAGGGCCAATCGGACACTCACCCCGAAAATCAGGAAAGCCACCACGGCGATGCCGGCCAGGGTCCCGTATTCGCCCGCTATTGCGCTCAGCGCCACCAACCAGGCCATGGAACCGAAAACACCGCCACCAAAACCGCCATAAACGGCTCCTTTGCTGATGACCGGTTCATTCACGCCGCGTCTCCTGTGGTTCTCGAAATCGATTTCCTGAAAAAAACAATTCCGCCCGCCGGGGGGACTCATCTAAACTGGCTGAGGAGATAATGGTCATCTCAATCAGAACGTGTCAAAGATATTTTTGAGGATGGACGTCGCCTGTCATGCGTACTGAAAGTTCCAATATTCACCCGACCGCTGTTGTCGATCCTGCCGCCGAGATCGATCCGACCACTGAAGTGGGGCCCTATTGTATTATTCAAGGCCCGGTTCGGATCGGCCCCCATAACAAACTCCTGGCCAATGTGTATGTCAATGGCCACACCGAAATCGGGGCCGACAATCAAATCGGTCCCTTCGCCTGTCTGGGGACCGATCCACAAAGTATCGGCGCCTATCCCGACGATACGGGCGTGGTCATCGGCAATGGCAACACCATTCGCGAGTTTTCACAAATCCATCGCTCCATTACCGCCGGCGAGCCGACCCGCGTGGGCAACGGCAACTTCATCATGTCCGGCGGTCACGTGGCCCACGACTGTGTGATTGGCAATCATTGCATCCTCACCAATGGCGCTTTTATTTCCGGACATTGCGTCATCGGGGACCGAGTCAATATCTCTTCGCCCGTGGGGGTTCATCAATTCGTGCGCATTGGCCGTCTGGCTTTTATCAGCGCAGCCTCCGCCGTGGGCATGGACGTCCCACCGTTCATGGTCGTGGAAGGACGCAACACCGTTCGAGCGCTCAATGTCATCGGTATGCGCCGCTCGGGCATCAGCCCCGAAGCCCGGTTGGAGGTCAAGCAGATCTATAAACTGATTTATCTGTCAGGCCACACGCCGCGGGCGGCCGTGGCGCTCATTGACCACAAGGATTGGCGCCCCGAAGCCCGCGAAATTATTGACTTCATCAAGGGTGAAAGCAAACGCAGCATTATGCCGCACGTCCCGGTGGACTATAATTTCGCCAAACACGAGTCCGACGACGCCTGAGGCGGCCGCGCATCTTCCCCGATCTCATAAAACCATGTCCTACGCCGATGTTGTCTTCAATCGCCCTCTGAAGCGCTCATACCAGTATCAGATCCCGGATACGCTGAATTGGGACGTGACGGTGGGCGCATTGGTTGAGGTCCCCCTGCGCGGACAACCCGTTACCGGGTGCGTGGTGGATCTCAGCGGCGAACCCGCTGACGGGCTCAGTCCTGCGCAGATCAAACCCATCCGGCGCGTCCTCAATCCCGGCTACACCATCCCTTCGGACATTATCCGACTGGCCGAATGGATAGCCGACTACTACTACTGCGGACTCGGGGAGGCCCTCCATTGCGCCTCCATGATCGGATTCAACGAAATCGCTGTCCGCCGGCTCCGCGTTCTGAGAGTGGCGCATCCGCGACGCTGGGACGCCCCGCCCACCGAATGGAAGGTGGGCCATAAGATCGCCACCCCCAAACAACGCGCCCTCATTCAGGGATTTCAGGAACAAGGCAATCGCCCGCTGACACGGAAACAGATCCAGGAGCAAATGACCATCGGCGCCGCCGTTGTGAATCGATTGCTCAGCGAGGGCATCCTGGCAGAAGACGAAATCGACGGCGAGCGGGACGAACTCTTTGAGCCGTCCGGAGATGATGAGCGCCTCGAAACGCCCCTGACCCTCAACCCCCATCAGGTGGAAGCCTGCGCGGCCGTTTGCGAGACCATTGATGCCCATCAATACAAAACCTTTCTCCTGCATGGCGTCACGGGCAGCGGCAAAACCGAGGTTTACCTTCAGGCCATCGCGCATACCCTCGCTCACGGCCGACAGGCGATCACGCTGGTGCCCGAAATTTCCCTGACGCCTCAGACGGTGGGCCGGTTCCGGCGGCGCTTTGGCGCCTGCGTGGGGGTGTATCATTCCCGCATGACCCTGGGCCAGAAATATGATCTCTGGCGGGGGATCCACGCTGGCCAGATCAAGGTCATCGTCGGCGCCCGGTCGGCTCTGTTCGCTCCCTTCCGGAATCCGGGGCTGATCATCATTGATGAAGAACATGAGACCAGTTACAAACAGTCGGATCCCGCGCCCCGCTATCACGCCCGCGATGTGGCCGTTGTCCGCGCCATGCAGCGCAAAGCCGCCGTGGTGATCGGCTCGGCCACCCCGTCCCTCGAGTCCTATCATAATTGTGAAAAGGGCAAATATACCTGCCTCCGCCTCCCGGCGCGCGTCTCCCAACTCCCCATGGCCAGCGTGCATCTGGTCGATATGAGCGAAGAGGTCACACTGCGGAAAAATACCGGCATCCTGTCCCTGGCGCTTCGGGACGCTGTCGCCGAGCGGCTGGAAAAAAAGGAACAAACCATTCTTTTCCTCAATCGCCGCGGATTCTCCTGTTTTCAGATCTGCTGGGCCTGTCGCGCCGTCCCCCAATGCCAGCGGTGCGCGGTGTCGCTGACCTATCACAAGGGCCTGCATAAACTCGTCTGCCACTATTGCGATCGCGCCGTGATCCCCTATCGCCAATGCCCCCAGTGCGGGTCCGACCAACTCCAGATGATCGGCATGGGCACGGAACGCGTGGAAGAGACCTTGCGCGCCGAATATCCCGCGGCCCGGCTCCTGCGCATTGATCAGGACACCACCGGCTCGCGCGAAGCCTTTGCCAACATGTGGCTGAAAATCTGCAACCATGAGGTGGACATTATCATCGGCACACAGATGATCGCTAAAGGCATCCACATTGAAAATGTGACGCTGGTGGGCGTCATCTCCGCCGATTTCCCTTTGTTTCAGCCGGATTTCCGTTCGGCCGAACGCGCCTTTTCCCTCCTGACCCAGGTCACCGGACGGGCCGGACGGGGCCAGAAACCCGGCGAAGTCTTCATTCAAACGTATCAACCCCGCCACTACAGCATTCAGTTCGCGACCCGTCAGGACTACGAAGGCTTTTATGAGAAAGAGATCCGCTCACGCGCCCTCATGCGCTTTCCACCCCATCAGCGCCTGATCGCCATCCTCATCGCCGACACGGACCACGACCAGGCGCATGGCGCGGCCCGCGCCTTCGCCACCCTCCTCAAAGAACGGGCCGCCCGCTATCAGGACCCCGGCCTGACCGTTTTCAGCGCCACCCCCGCGCCCATCGCCCTGCTGCGGGGACGCCATCGCTTCACAATCCTCATGCGCGGGGACGCGGCCGGACGACTCCGCCATATCCTGGAACAGGGACTGGAGCAATGGGCCCGCGCCAAAGCCTTTCCCAAAGTCAACCTCACCATCGACGTCGATCCGGTCGATCTCATGTGACCGCAGTGTTCCCCAAACGAGCGCCCGACGAGTTCAGCCAATAGCCTTCATTATTTTTCTCATCAGAGGCTTGCATCGACTCCGGACGTGACGTATTCTAAAAGTTTGCCATACGTCGACTGATCCGCCACCCTTGGCTATCCTGGAGACCATGAAACCTAAAACTGATTCGTTTCGCTTATTGACTCACACCAAATTGCGACAGGCCGAGAACGCCTACATGGTGCTGCTCGCTTTGATCATCGGCCTGTGTGGCGGTTTATGCGCCGTGGGATTCCATGAAGGTCTGCTCTGGATCGAACATTGGATCTGGCAGGGCGAAGGCGGCGAACTCGAAATCGCACACCTGCGCCGTCTGCCCTGGTATTGGCTGATCGGAGCGCCCGCCCTGGGTGGCCTGTGCGTGTCCATGTTTGTCCACTACTCAGCCCGTGAGGCGCAGGGACACGGCGTGCCGGAAATCATGAAGTCCGTGGCCCTGCGCGGCGGACGCATTCCATTCAAGGTCGGCGTGATCAAATTCTTCGCCTCCATCGCCTCCATCGGATCGGGCGCTTCGGTGGGCGCCGAAGGGCCTATTGTCCAGATCGGATCAACGATCGGCTCCAGTGTGGGTCAACTCCTGGGTGTGGGCGAGCGCCGGTTGCGCACGCTGGTCGGCTGCGGCGCCGCGGCCGGCATTGCCGGGATCTTCAACGCCCCTGTGGCCGGAACGCTTTTCGTCGTTGAGGTCGTTCTGGGCAATTTCGGGGTGGCTCAATTTTCACCCATCGTCATCGCGTCCGTCGCCGCCACCGTCGTGCGCCGCCAGTTTTATGGGGAATCCCCCGTCTTCGATGTCCTCGATGAATACAGTCTGCAAAATCCCCAGGAACTCCTTGTCTATACGGTGTTGGGCCTTCTGGCCGCCATCACGAGCGTGGTGTTTATCCGGATACTGACCAAATTCGAGGACGTGGGGGAAGAATGGAAATGGCCCGTCGGCATCAAGGGGTTGCTCGGCGGCGCGGCCATCGGCGTGATGGCCCTGTTCTGGCCCCATGTGTTGGGAACGGGCAGCGCCACGATCAACGCGGCCTTGCGGGGGGATCTGACCTGGCATCTGCTGCTCGTCCTGGTCCTTGTCAAAATGATCGCCGTGGCCACATCGCTGGGAACCGGCGGTTCCGGCGGCGTCTTCGCCCCCCTTCTGTTTAT
>JADFCT010000093.1 GCA_017161665.1 Candidatus Sumerlaeota bacterium | reverse complement strand
TTCCGTCAGACGGCCTTCAGCGAGATCGCGCTCGTAAAAGGGATAGAGATGCTGATCCAGGCGACCGGGATTGAAGGAATCCCAGGTGTTGAGTTCGGCAATCACGCCAATGTGAACGAACCAGTAGTATTGCAGCGCCTCCCAGAATGTACGTGGCGGTTGGGTGGGTACATGACGACAGACCCGGGCCATTGCCCATAGTTCGTCGCGGCGAATCGGATCGGTCTCATTCGCCGCCTGCGCCTCAATGCGTTCGGCATAGCGTTCGGCCCACCGGATCAATCCCTGGGCCGCGAGGTCCATGGCCTTGAGTTCTTCGCGTTTGTCATAGGCGTCGGGATCGTTGAAAAAATCCAAGGCCGCGATGGACTCGGCAATATCCCGACGGAGATCGTTCATCCCTTTACGATAAATCACGTCGCCCAGGACGGTATGCCCTGGCGCGCGCTGTTCCTGAAATTCCGTAAAGACACCGGCTTCATAGGCGGCAATCCACTCGGGCGCCATTTCGTTCATGATGCGATCGCGCAGGGAGCGCCCCTCCCAGTAAGGCATGAGAGTGGCTGCATAGTCCGCCCGATCGGCCGGATCCACATGATAGGGCACTTTTTCGCGGGAGTTGAGGATATCCAGATCCGCCATGGTATGTGAACAGATCTCGGGATAAGTGGGCGTGGCCTTGGGCGCGGGGCCCCGCTCGCCGACGATCAATTCGTCGGCGTCCAGCCAGAGTTGCTTATGCTCCGCCATGTACTTAAAAAAGGCGGCGCGACGGACGGGAACCGACAAACGCTTCGCCTCGGGGCCGGCGTCAAATTCGGTCAAAAGTCGGGCCCGCTCCAGTGACAACGTGGTCCGAGCGTTCAAGCTTTTGTCGCGTAAGCGGCGCACGCGATCATTCATGAGTCTATCCTCCGATATGCGTCCGGATTCCCTGAGATTCAAAATAGTCGCGGATTTCGTTCAGCCGATCATCCGATGGCGGATCGACCGGCTCCATGGGGGAGTCCCGATCCATTCGACGGTATTTGGCTTCCGCCATGCGGTGATACGGGAGCAGATAAAGGGCCGAGACATGATCAAGGGATCGAATCATCGCCGCCGTCGCTTCGATATTCGCCGGACGGTCTGTCATTCGGGGAACCAGTGGGAGGCGAATAGCGATGTCCTTTCCGGCTCGGTCCAGGTATCGCAGATTTTCGAGGATGGGAACGTTGGAAACGCCCGTGTACTCGCGATGGGCCGCGTCATCCATCAACTTGAGATCGTACAGGAACAGATCAATCCCGTCCAGGACGGTTTCGAGTTTGGAGCGTTCCGCATAGCCGCTGGTATCCAGAACCGTGTGAACGCCTTCGGCCCGAAGCAGATTGGACAGAGCGCGGACAAAGCGTGGCTGGGTCAAGGGCTCGCCACCGGAAAACGTGACGCCGCCCTCTGATTCTTCATAAAACAAACGGTCGGACAGAACCTCGCGGGCCACGTCACCGGCTGTCATAATCTGTCCGGCGCCCGCCTGTCCGCATGAGGCGCGGTTCGTAAACTTGCGCTCATCGTATTTGATGAACTCGGCATGTTCCCCGAGGCCTTCGGGATTATGGCACCACCAGCACCGCAACGGGCACCCCATCAGGAATACCGTCGTGCGGATGCCCGGGCCATCATGCAGGGCGTATTTCTTGATATCGAAGACCACGCCGCGGATATTTTGATCGCTTTTATTCATACCGACAAACCGACGGATCCCCTTCCCGATTCACCGCCCCCGGATTGGGGTCATGGCGTCACCGCCAGCCGCCGGGGACTGGAATCGTCCTGGGCCAGAAAACCATCTTCCTTATATTTCTTGAGCATGAAATGCGTCACGGTACCCTTGACGCAATCCAGTGTGGACAGTTTCTCGGAAACAAACTCGGATACGCTACGGATGCTTTTGCCCTCAACGATCAGCAGCAGATCGTATGTGCCGGACAACAGATAGCAGGTCTTGACTTCTGGGAACCGATAGAGACGGGCCGCCAGCGCATCAAAGCCAAAGTCGAGTTGCGGCTGGACCTGGACTTCAATCAAACTCAGGACATAATCCTCGCCCAGGTTTCTGGGATTAATGACGGCTCGATACCCCAAAATGACTTTTTCTTTTTCCAGACGCGCAATCGCTTCGTCCACGGCCGGCTCCGTCGATTCCAGCCGTTGGGCAATGTCAGCGGCGGGCAAACGCCCCTCGGTCATCAGGATATCCAGAATATCTTCATCTTTCATGGCGCCACTCCTTTGAATTTCAGTCATATTGATGGATTCGCGAAGGCTTATACGTCCGGACGCACGCCCAGTGTCAACAGCAGATTCGCGTAATGACGGGTGTCAGCCGTGACAATTGTCAGGCACACATCATCCGTGGAGGCGGCATCATAGAAATCAAAGCGCTCCATGCGTTCAAAAGGCAAACCCTTCGGCAACATTTTGATGTATTCCGCAAAAACCGGCGCGTCGTTGCCGTCGGCCGGCAGCATGACCTCGGCCGCTTCAAAAGTGGCGACGCTGTTGAGAGCCTCCAAAACCTGTGTCGTCGTGACAAGGTTCGGCATCAGATTCAAGTAAACCAGTTCAGCTTGTTCACCGGCTTTTGTCGAAGCCGGGTAATGACCGTCCGCGATCAGGATCTTCGCTCCATGCCCCGCGCCGGCCACAGCGCCCAAGATGTCGGGATGAATCAGTTTGGTGGCGAGCATAGGACTCTCCTTCGTCAATAATTGCCGGTGGCACATAAAAGAAGATTATCCGCGTCCTTGTTCGCTCAGGTCAAGCCTCATCCATCCGCGCCCGCCGTTCGCCCAGGGCCGCCCGTGCCAGCGTCACGACCGCCTCATGGTCAAAGGCGAGGGGCGGCAACTGATTCACGTCGAACCATTTCGCCTGCGCCGCGTCATCGGCGGCCTGGAGCGACGAGGCGTCTTCGGAAACCATTCCCCAGAACACAACAGTGATGACGCGCCCTCGGGGATCGCGCCCCGGCGCGTCGCGAAGCGTCAGGAATTGCAGCGGCGGGGCCGTCAGTCCGGTTTCTTCTCGCAATTCGCGTCGGGCCGTCTCGATAAAGGGCTCATCCATCTCCATAAAACCGCCGGGCAAGGCCCAGGAACCGGCGAAAGGCTCCCGTCCTCTCAGAATCAGCAACATCTCTGTTCCCTCCGGACGAAGACGAAAAAGAACCACATCCGCCGAAGCAGCTGGGCGCGGATAATCGTAAGTAAAAGGCATTGATGAATCTCCAATCCGGAATGCCCAGTGGCGTCCGAAGAAAAGGATTGAACGATGAGCCGATGCGCCGTCCAGCAGAATTCAGGCTGGTAAAAAAAATGATTCCTCTTTTTCAAGCGTCTCACGAATTTCATTCGTTTCAGATCGTTGGCCCGTCGCGATCCATTGCGCGCCAACGAAGCCCCGACGGGGCGTCTCATACAGTCCCGGAGTGGAGCCGACCGATCGGGAGCGGCCTCCCGGATCAGAGAACAGGCGATTATTGAGGCCAATGCAAGAAAAGGCGCGACCATCGGGAGAAAAAAAAGACATGGAGCGGGACGCCGACCTTCGTTGACTTGCCTCGCCATCGGGCATATCCTTAAGCTGTGCGAAACAAATGAAGGACGTCTCCAAAAGAATTGCGTTGTCTGACGCGGGAGGAGACGGTTTCAGTTCGGAGGATTTGTGTGAAGCATTTTTATTTAAATACAGTGAGCCGTTTCCTGATTGTTCTTCAGGTTGGGTTGGGGGGGAGCGTGTCGGTGAATGGCCAGGCCGCATTGGAAAACAACTCCGCCATCTCTCCGGAGCGTTTTGAAGAGTTGGGCTTGGAGCCCAGCCAGGTTGTTCCGGTGGGCGCCCGTCCCTGGATGGAGGAGAATGCGGCCCGCGTGGAAGCGCGTCGCTATTATATGATCGGCGCCTGGCAGATGGCGTCCGGGCAGGCGCGGGCGGCATTTGAGTCGTTTGAAAAAGCGCTGGACAAAACGCCCGACTCGGCGATGATCAAAATCGCCCTCGCCGAATCGCTGTTGGCCTTGGAACGCGCAGAGGACTGCATCGAAATCTGCGAAGAAGTCCTGGACGCCTTGCCGAAGCAGGTGGAGGCGTGGCTCCTGTTGGGGAAAGCGCACACGCGGATGGGCCGACTGGATGAAGCGATCCAGGCCTATCGCAAGGGACTGGACGTTTTACCCGAAAGCCTGCCGCTGCTCGAGCCGCTGGCCGATCTGTACCGGCGGAAATGGGACCCCCAAAACGTCATCGAAATATACGAGCGCATCCATCAGCGTCTGCGCCGGGAGCAGCGCCGGAACCTGTATGTCATGGTCGTTTTGGCTAACTTTTATGATCTCAACGAACAGCCGGACAAATCCATCGAGATGTATCTGGAAGCGGTTCAGGTTTATCCGGACAATATCCGCATTTATGAATATCTGATCAACGCGTTGTTGAAAAGCAAACGGTTCGACGAGGCGCTGGTTTATTGTAAAGAGGGCTTGTTACGGAATCCCATGGAGGCCAAATTGCTGGATTTGTTCCAGAAATGTGTCCCCGGGGGCAAAGAAGCGTTGAAAAAAGCGTATCGCCAGTTCGCCGATGAATACTTCCAGATCAGTGAGATTCAACTGATGTGGGCCATCCAGTCCCTGAGCCCGCCGCTGTACGACATGGAAAGCGCACAAATCGGATTCAAGCGCGTTCTGGAGTTCGACCCCAATCACCGCCAGGCGCTTCTGGGTCTGGCTAAAATGGCCGGAATTCTGAAGAATCCCGAAGATGCGATCACGTACTATCGAAAAATCATTGAACATTATCCGGATGAGCCAGACGCCTACTTGAGTCTGGCTTCTATCCATGAGGATCGGCGGGAACTTCCGGCGGCCCTGGCTCTCTATGACGCCTTGCAGGAACATCACCCCGAGATATTCGAAGCCTATGTGAATCGCTCAGCCATTCTGTTTCAGATGGGGCGGAAGGATGAAGCCATTCAAGCGCTGGAAGACGGTCAATCGCGTATCAGCGACGCGAAGGACCGCGATTTGTATCGCACGCGCCGGGCGGTGCTGTTGCTGCAAGCCGGACGTATGGACGATGCCGACCAAGCCGTCGGCGAGGCGCTGAGCACAAATCCGCGCGACGTCACTTTTTATCAAGCGGTGATTGAACTGTACCTGGACCATCATCCCGAAGCGCATCGCGATCAGATCGAGCGGGTGGTGGACGGTGGGCGTCGGAATCTGTCCCGTCACGGGTTGGCCTTCGAGGTCTGGCTGGCCTCAACCTATCGCCAGCACGGCTTGAACAACCGCGCCATCGAATCCCTGGCGCGCAGTGTGGAAATGGCGCCCGATCAATTCGATCTCTATGAACATCTGGCCATCTTACAGATCATGGATCGCCGGGGCGACGAGGCGGAAGTCACGCTGGATCGCGCAGCGGAGAAGTTCGGCGAACCGGAATCCTGGCGTGTGGCCCTGCTCCGGGGCGATCTGTATGTGACGACAGGACAATACGCCAAAATCCTGAAAAGTCTCAAGCCCTTTGTGGACCGGTTATTGGACAGTTCCGAGATCGACACCTCCGTCCGCGTGGGCATCGCGCGGTCTTATGCCGTGGCCCTGGCCAACGGCGACAAAAAACCGGAAGCGGTCGCGCTGGTCAACTCGGCGCTCAATTTGGCGCGAGGCAAGGACCGTGTCCTGCTGTTGCGAATCCTGGGTCTGATTCATTGCGATGCGGAATCCTGGAGCGACGCCCAAAAGGTCTTTGAGCGACTCATCGAAATCGAACCGGACAATAGTGAGAACCACTATCGTCTGGGGACGGTTTACGACATGATGGATGATTCAAAGCAGGCCGAAGTCCATCTGCGGCGCGCCTTGGAGATCAATCCCAATGACGCCGTGGCTCTCAATCATCTCGGTTATATGCTGGTACAGGATGGGCGGGATATCGACGAAGCCATGGACTTGATTCGGCGCGCGCTGGCCATCGAACCGGGCGCGGCTTTCATCATCGACAGTTTAGGGTGGGCCTACTATAAAAAAGGCGACTATGAAAAGGCGGTTTATTACCTTGAAAAGGCCGTCAACTTCATCCAAAAGGAAAAGCCCGGCGGGCCGGGCGATGCGGAGGTGCTGGACCATCTGGGGGACGCGCTTCAGAAACTGGGGCAAACAAACGAGGCGATTGAACATTGGGAAAAAGCCCTGAACATTGACACCGACAATTCCACCATTCGCGCCAAACTCGACGCGGCCCGGCAGACGACGAAAAACCAGTAACACGCGAAAAGCCCAATAGGAACTTCACTTCGCGAGAATCGTAGGACAACCCAAAACGGGAAACGGTTGTTGGGGGACCCTGTCCCCCACCCTCCCCGGCAGGCAAAAACCCTGCGTGCTGTTATGCGGTTTCCGTGTTCATTTTCACTACAGGATGCGTCCATTGAGATGGACAGGGAAAACTCTCTTCGGAATGATTGAAAGGAATCGTTAATGGGGAGGAAGTCCGGACGGCGAAAGCAATTTCGCGGATGTCTGTCCTTTTTCACTTATATTTTAATCGCCGCGGTGATCGTGGCGGTTTTCTTTTTGTGGCCCACACCCGAGGTCTCCCTGGACACCTATCTGGCGCCCACCGTGAACGGCGCGGCCGTCGTGCGGTTACAGACAGCCGACAACGGATTCAAAACGGTTCTGGACGGGATGGTGGGAGGCATGCTGACGCCCGAAGAAATGGAGTGGGCACAGACAATTGCTCAAGAAATGACCCATGCGCGAGCGTGGATCTTTCTAAGCGGGGGCGCCGGGAATGTTTACAATACGCGCGCCCTGGCCGTGGCCCACGTCAAACGGCTGGGTGGCTTGGTCCAAAAGGCCATTCATCCCCTGTTGGAGGAAAGCGCGTACGAGCCGGATCGCGTTGTCGGCGATGTCGATCTTCTGCCCATGGATTTTGGCGGCTGGCTGAGTGTGTCGCGGCGGGCCGTTCTGTATGCCACGGACCTGGACTGGCTTGAGCGGGTGGTCCGCGCCCATGAAGGCCTGCCAGCCCAAGCGCCCCAGGAAGCGACGGATGAACGAACACGCGCCTTCTTCGATCGTATCCGCGCCCTCAATTCCCCCCATGAAATCCGGGCCACGGCCCTGTACACCCCCCATCGCCGGAAGGCCACCGAGCGACTGGCTCTGGATCTGCTGCTTGAATTCGCCACCTATGAACAGGAAAAAGCCGCGGAGCCTTACGTCAAAGGCTTGATGACGGGAGTGGACGTGGTGGATGTGGAAGTGGATCTGCGGCCCGATCAATCAGCCTGGGTGACCTTTACCTTCGAAATGGAATCCGAGGCGGCGGCGCTGGAATTTCAACGCCGTCTCAACGGATTAAATGCCAGTATTGACCGGCTTTTGGCCGGTTTGGGGTTCGCCGTCGATCCGATTGGTCAGAGGGGCCGACAAGTTTTCCTTGAAGTGGAAACGCTCAACACAACACCCTTCTTTGCCGGGATCATGGAATTCTAGCGAATCGCCGGGCATCCGGGATGGCGTTGCGTCCATCAATCGCTTCCGGGGCGAGCGGCTGCCGATTGACGCGCACCAGTGGGCTGGGATTCCGTCCCTCATTCTCCGAAAGGATCTATTTATGAATCGCCGGCTGGTTTGGTTTTTGATTGTTGTTGTGAGTGTGGGGGCGTATGCGATCCGGGCGCCCCATCTGACGCGTCGCCCCATGCACACGGATGAGGCGGTTCATGCAGAAAAGCTCGGTCATTTGATGGACACGGGCGAATACAAATACAATCCGAATGACTATCATGGCCCGACGATTTATTATTTTGCCTTGCCCTTGATCTGGCAAAGTGGCGCGACATCGTATGCGGATATACCGGACGAGGAACCGCTTCGGATGACCATTGTCTGGTTCGGTGTGGCGCTGGTGTTGGCCCTCCTTTTCATCACGGGGGGATTGATGGGAGGGGGGGCCGTCTGGGCGTCGCTCCTGATCGCCTGTTCACCGGCAATGGTTTTTTACAGCCGATACTTTATTCAGGAAATGCTCCTCGTTTTTTTCACCTTTGGCGTCCTGGTGGCGATTGGGCGTTATATCCATCGCCGCCATTGGGGTTGGGTCTTCCTCGCCGGTGTCTGTGCCGGGATGATGCAAGCGAGCAAGGAAACCAGTGTGCTGGCCTTCGCGGCCATCGGCGCCGGCATCGTTCTGACCTGGGCATGGCGGCGCTATGTGGATGGTCGGCCGGCGACGTTACGGCCTTTCATTTCGGCGTGGCATCTGGCGATCCTGTCCGCCATCGCCCTCGTGGTCGCGACGACGATCCTGACCGGCTTCTGGTCCCATCCCCGGGGGGCGGTGGATATGGTGATGACGTATTGGGTCTATTTGATGAGGGCGGCGACGGGGATTCGCGAAACGGGCGGCGCGGCGGCGCACAATCATCCCTGGTCCTATTATTTGTCGCTGATCACCTGGAATCGGGTCCCGGGATTCCTGTGGACCGAACTCCTCACGTTTTGCGCGGCGGCCCTCGGAGCGGTCTGGGCGCTGTGGCCCCGACGGCGCTCCCTGACGCCAGCCATCCATTTCGTTCGATTTCTGTCTTTCTATACCATCGCCATTACGCTGATCTACTCTACCATTTCTTATAAGACGCCCTGGTGCTTGTTGAGTTTCCTTCACGGCATGGAACTGGTGGGCGGTGTTGGTTGTTGGGTGGCCGTCATGGGCCCGACGACTTGGTTAAAGAAACAGAGACCATGGGCCACCGGATTGTGGCGTCTGGCAGTGATTGGCTTGCTGGTGGGGGGGCTTTGGAATCTGAAAGCCCAGGCGGACATGGCCAATCACGGCAAATACTACTGCATGCAGGAGCGCAATCCCTTTGTCTATGCCCATACGACAACCGACTATGTGCGGATGACAACCATAATAAACGAACTGGCCGAAGTAAGCGAAGCCGGTTACGACTCCTATATCAAAGTTGTTGCCCCCGGAGGCGACTACTGGCCCTTGCCCTGGTACGTTCGGCGATTTTCCCAGGTCGCTTACTTCGACGATCTGGATTCCGCCCATTTGGACGATGGAGCGACGCCGATTTGGGTGGTCAAACCCACGGTGGAACAGCACTTGGGGATGAAGGTCCCCCTGACGCAGCCGGAAATGGATTTGTTGATCAAAGCGGTGGAAACCGCCAATGCCCGCGAGGATGGAACCACGGTGGAGATGCTGGAGGCGGACTTGGGCCTTTCGTTGGTGGTCAGCGACGAAGGGGAATTGACGGGTGAAAAATGGGCGTATTTCGAGGAATGGCTCGCAGAGAAGCCCGGTGGCCCCTATCAGGTCAAGAACTATGGGCTTCGCCCCGGGGAGCCATTGATCCGATTGTGTGTAAAACAGCCACTGTGGGATCGATACATTGAATGGGTGAGCGCCAAATGATGAGCAATCCCGAAACCCCCAAAGACGAAATACCCGAGTCGCGGCCCCTGGCGACAGAAGGAACGCATCGTTTTTATCACGACGCCATGCGTACACAATTTGAGATTTTGATTGCCGGCCCCCAACGCAAAAATGCCGAGGCGGCCGCCTTCACGGCCTTTGAAACGATTGACCGGATCGAAAATCTGCTCAGCAGTTTCCTGGAAGGCAGCGATATCTGGATCCTCAATCATCAGGCCGGCGGCGAGCCGTTGCGGGCAGACATACTGACCCTGCGCTGTCTGGCGGCAGCAGAACGGTTATGCCTGGCGACGCAGGGCGCCTTCGACATTACGGTGGGACCGTTGATTGACTGTTATCGGGCCGCCCGGGCCGAGGGACGCGAACCGACGCCGGCGGAACTGAAAGCCGCCCGGGACCGGACGGGGATTGATCAATTGGAACTGGATCGGGAAAACTTCTCCGCCCGATTGAGGACGGAAGGCGCGCGTATAGACTTGGGCGCCATTGGCAAGGGATTCGCCCTGGATCAGGCGGCCGAGACCTTGAAAAACGCCTGGCAGGTGGAACGAGCCATGCTCCACAGCGGTGGGAGCACGGTCCGGGTCCTGAAAGCGCCCGTGGGGGAAAAGGGATGGCGCGTGGGTGTGGGCTCGCTGGGCGGCGGCGCGAGCGAGCGCGCGGTGGTATTGGAGAATATGGCCCTCAGCGCGTCAGGGACTTTTTTTCAGGGTAAACATATCTTTGACCCGCGGACGGGTCTGACGGCCGAAGGCGGCGCCCGACGGACCTGGACCTTCTGCGCCACCGCCACGGACGCGGACGCTCTCTCGACGGCCCTGATGGTTCTGACGCCGGACGAAGCGCGTAAAGTTCTGGGCCAATGGGAAGATGTCGCCGGTCTGCTTTTGATGGAATCGCAGCCAAAGGAAATGAAATTGCTGCCCGTCGGCAATCCTGAGATTTTGAAACGGATCGGATTGCACGATTTATTGACGACGCCTTCAGCGCCGAAAGATGGAGACGCATAAAAATGGACTGGCCATTCAGGAGTCACCGGGCGCATGGGTCGTGGCGCGCTTTGGGGGGAGCGGGGATAATTGTTTTGCTCGCGCTGTTTTTTTCATCTAGCTGCGCCGGGGTGGCAAAACGGGACATTTTCATCCCTTCCACGATCTCGCCAGAGGCGCAACAGATTTTGAAGGATTTTGTGGCCGGCGGATTTTATGCCGCCGAATACCCGGCGGCGGATGATCTCGAAGGCTGGCGCAAGGCGCGCGCGGCCATCGAAGCACAGTGGTTGCCCGGTTCTCTGAAGGCCGCTCGGGACAATGCGGTGACTACACAGACCCT
>JADFCT010000092.1 GCA_017161665.1 Candidatus Sumerlaeota bacterium | reverse complement strand
AGGAAGCGTCCGCCGAAGCCATGGCCCGTGAAATCTGGGAACTCACCCTCAGCGATCTGGATGACCTGGAAGAAGAGGAGGTCCGGGTGTTTGACGCCGACGAAGGCGCCTGGCTCTGTTACGGCATTTCCGAAGGGGAACCGTTCCAGTACTACGAAGAGGTCGAAGAGGAGGAGCTCGCAGAGTTTGAGGAAGAACCCTATGGGCAGGAACGGTATGACGAAGACGAAGAGGAAGAGTATTAATTCCTCCCGCAAAGCCAACACCTCATCGGAGGATTGCTCCAGCCCGGCGGGAGTCTGAATGAATCCATGCCTTCAGGTCGTTCAGCCCCCGCACGGGTTGGACCATAACCACCTCGGGCCCGTCAAAACAGCCGGAAGTTTTTGAAGGGCATGTAGCGCAGGAAGACCTTGCCCCGGAAATTATCCCCGGGTACCGGGCCAAAATAGCGGCTGTCGGTGCTGTTTTGTGTATTATCCCCAAACATCAGATATTCAGGTTCCACATCAGACAACACGCGACCGGAAAAGAATTTGCGCTCATAGTAATGGTCTCTAAAGAAGGCGGGCGTCGTTACCGGCGCCCCATCGGCCCAGAGACGGAAATCCTCTTCTCGCCCCGTTTCACTCCGGATTTCGATATGTTCACCCGGCAAGCCGGCCACCCGTTTGACATAGATGGGTTTGGCCGGCTGAAATTCGGACCGTGGCACTTTGAAAACGACAATGTCGCCCCGATGGGCTTCTTTAAACCAAAAGGCGAACTTGTTAACACAGATACGGTCGTAGCGCAGTTCCTGGTTTTCACGGAATTTTCGAGCGGCCGGAGGAGACAGATAACTCGTGATATAGGTCGGAATGTCCCTGCGATACCCATCCGGTCCCATTTTGAAAATCTGAAACCGCCCGCGCAGTTCCCCAGCCCCGCTGTCCATCACCCGATCGCCAACGACCAGCTCATTCAAGCCGTCTTCCTCAAAGCCCGCCTGAGGATTGACGTAGTCAAATTCCGCCACCATATCGCCTACCAGTGTGGGGGTCATGGAACCGCTGGGAATCTTAAAGAGTTCAACGACGAACGTGCGGATGAACATGGCCAGAATATAGGCGAAGATCAGCGGATCAATCCACTCGCGCAGGAACATGAAGATGCCATGATGGACCGGGGACTGGGGCGGGCCCGACGTGTCTTCCCGGGGCGCCGATTCGGATTCATCAGCGGAAAGGGTCTTACGGGAGCGCTTGCGGCTGCGCCCGTCAGTGGTTTTATCGGATGAAGTCATAAGAATACCATATCAGGATCTGTCATCACGCCCGAACGGCGCGCGCGAAATTCGCCCAGCCAGTTTCAATCGCTCCCCCAAAGCCGATCAACTCCCTTTTGTTCAGGAACGAAACCGATCTCGGCGATTCCGCCCCCCAGCAACGCCTCTATTCGCGCCACCCTGAGGAAACACATCAAACACCGAAGGCGTTGACCGGGGAAAGGGGCGCCCTCAGTCGAAACGCATCAAACATCCCCGTTCAGGACATGGGAGCGCAGAGGGGCGATGAGGCGCGGACTGACGCTGATCGAACGAATGCCAATGGCGCGAAGTTTGGCCAGCATATTGGTCTCTCCCGCGATCTCACCACAAACGGACAAGGGACACCCTGTTGCCTCCGCCGCTTCGACGATGAGCCGAATCGCCTTCCAGAAGGCGGGACGGTCGGGATTATAATCATAGGCGACCAACGCATTATCCCGATCCACAGCGAACAGGTATTGCGTCAAATCGTTCGCGCCGATGCTGGCGAAGTCCGCCTCCTCCAGAACTTCCCGGGCCTGGAAACAGATGGCGGGCACCTCGAACATGGGACCATGGCGCAGGTCGTGATTCGGAATGTCGGCGACGGCCTCAAGAAACTGCTGTCGCAACGCCACAAACTGGTCACAGTCCACAATCATGGGATACATGACATAGACGACGGTTCCCTGAGCCGACGCGCGAGCCAGCGCGCGCGCCTGATCGCGCAGTAATTCGGGATGCCCCTGCAACAGGCGGCCGCCGCGATACCCCAGGTTTGGATTGGGCTCATGGGGAATATCCAAAAACGGCGCCGGCTTGTCCCCCCCAATATCCAGAAGACGAAAATAGACCGGCTTGCCCGCCATCGTCTCCAGAACCTGAGAGTACCGCTCGAATTGTTCATCCTCGCTCAGGCGACGGCCCTGGGCCAGGAACTCAAACTCCGTCCGATACAGACCGATGCCTTCTGCCTGGGCATGGATGGCGTCGACAATTTCAGAAACGAGGCTGATATTCGCCATCGTCACCAGGCCGTCAATGGGCGGAACCACTTCAGGCGTCCGGGGCGCGACATTCAATTCACACTGAAGCGCCGACAACGTTTCATGGGTCGGCCAGATAATGACTTCACCCTGATCGCCATCCACCAGGATCTCCGTGCCACACGGCAGCCGTTCATGAATCCCCTTGATGCCCGACACGGCCGGAATGCCCAGGGCCCGCGCCAGAATGGCGGCGTGAGAATTACGCCCCCCCTGTTCGGTCACAAACCCCAAGACCTGCCCCGGCGTCAAATCCACCGTCATGCCCGGCGTCAATTCATTCGCCACCAGCACACGCAAACTCAAATGCTCACATTCATTCCCGGTTCGACACTCGCGCTGGGGGGCCCTCCGGCGGAAAGCGTCCAACAGCCGCATCCGAATCTCCCGAATATCGGCGGCCCGCTCGCGCACATATTCATTCTCAACGGCCATGAGGCGCTCGATGTACGAGTTGAGAACCTCACTGGCAGCGGCTTCGGCATTGACCCGATCATTCTCGATCGCCGATTCGGTTCGTTCCTTAAGGGACGGGTCCAACAAAATGGCCTTTTGAGCCGTAAAGATCTCAGCCTCGCTCAGACCGATTCGCTCGTGCACCTCGTCATACAGCGTGTCGATCCGCTCGGCGGCCACTTGGATGGCCTCGGCCAAACGCTCTTTTTCCTGCGCGACTTGGTCATCGTCCATTAATCGAAAAATCGGCAGACGATTGTGCCGGTGGCTGTCAAACAGACAAACGCTGCCCAAGGCGATGCCCCCGCTGAGCGACAAGCCTTTGAAACGGGTTTCCCGTCCGATGATCAATCTGCTGGAATAATTCCTGGCCACCATAATCTCTCCGCTATACAGATTCCGGAGGAGGCGTCCCTCCCTGCGGAATGATCGAAGACTACTGGAAGGAGGTCACATGATCCAGCAAGGCCTGTCCCACCTGGACACCCATGGCCTCGCAGTCTTCCAGTTCATCCGAATCCGGCACATACCGGGCGCCAACGCCCGGATGGGCCAACTCAAAATGCATGCCTTCAAGATAGGCGTTCGCTTGCTTGACCGATTGACCGCTCCAACCATAGGAACCGAAGGAGGCGCCGATCCGATTTTGAAGTTTCAGGCCGGTCAAATACGTTAAGACATCGGCCAGCGTCGGAAACATCATGCCGTTGATTGTCGGCGCGCCGATCAGCAACGCGCCGGCGTCCAGCATGGCGGTGGCCACATCACTGCGGTTCGATTCGCTCATGGCGATCAACTGCGTCTCCACGCCGTCCACCGACTGTAATCCGGCCACAATCCGTTCGGCCATGCGGCGCGTGCTGCCCCACATGGTGTCATACACAACGACCGCCTTCGGCGTGGGTTTCTGCGTCGCCCAGTGTCCATAGCGCTCGACCATCGCGCCCCATTGATCGCGCCACAGCGGCCCGTGATCGGGGGCCATGATGTTAACCGGCAGGTTCAGTTCCGCCAGTTTCGAGGCGAAACGAAGAATCTGTTTGGAAAAGGGCAACAGAATATTGGCAAAATACTTGCCCGCTTCGAACATCAGCACCGTCGGATCGTTTTCATCGGCCCACAGATGCTCGCAGGCAAAGTGCATCCCGAAAGCATCCTGCGTGAAGAGAACGCCATCCTCCTCATACCAGGTCACCATGCTGTCCGGCCAGTGGAGCATGGGCGAATGGACCGCCGTCAATGAACCGGTTCCCACCGGAATGGACTCGCCGTCTTTGAGCGGCGTGAGAACATCATCCCCAAAGGCAAAATGCTTATTCAAATCCCGACAGCCGTTCACGGAAGCGTAGACCGCCGAAGGCCGACAAGCGGCGATCGCTTCCGGCAGACAGCCGGAATGATCCATCTCCGCATGATTCGACACAATCAATTCGATCTGTTCCGGTTCCACCACTGAACGGATGCGTTCCATCATCTCATCATAGAAGGACTTGCGCACCGTGTCGATCAGCACGATCGGATCCGACAGGATCAGGAAAGCGTTATAGGTCGTCCCCCGCCCCGTGGTATAACCGTGGAATTCACGCAAATTCGGGTCAAATGCCCCCACCCAATAGACATGGTCGCTGATTTGAACGGCTTGGTTCCCAACACTCATAAAAGTATCAACCCTTTCCGTGTATCCATACCCAAGGACCGTCCCGATTTTTAAAACCGGCGATGCGGGACTGAACCTCGAATACGTTGGCAGAAGGGTAAAACAACGGCGCCGAATGCACAAAGGGAAAACTACCAATCAAATGCAGGCGCTGAAGGGAAAAGAGAAACACCTGATGGGTCCCAGACGGTTTTTCGCATCTTCTAATTGAAGTGCGACCGTCAGCGGCTGGCCGTCGGCGCCTCGGGGTCGCAAGGGTGTGGATGCAAGAAACGGTAATCGAAAAAACTGTCGGATAAGGACTTTGGCGCTTGCCTGTGGAAATCCTTGGGGGTAGGATATGAAAAAATGCGCCGTAACCCTCGGAAACGGCGCTGGAGTCGCTGTTCGTGGCGACACGACATCCTCGGATATCTATAGAAATTTTAACCTTACAAGAGGGGAGTTAGATTCATGGCAAGACCTGTCACATTATTCACCGGCCAATGGGCCGACCTGCCGATTGAAACCTTGGCCGACAAGGCCAAGTCCTTCGGGTATGACGGACTGGAACTGGCCTGTTGGGGCGACCATATGGAACTGGACCGCGCCCTGGCCGAAGACGACTACTGCGCCAAAAAAGTGGCCATGCTCGAATCCAAGGGCCTCAAAGTCTGGTCCATCTCCAACCACCTGTCAGGCCAGCTGGTTTGTGACAACCTGGACGAACGACACAAAGGTTTCGCCCCGGCTTCCACACACGGTGACTACGAAGCCATGCGCGCCTGGGCCATCGATCAGAACAAAAAGGCCGCCCGCGTGGCGCAGAAAATGGGCCTCAAAGTCGTCAACGGCTTCACCGGCTCCAAAATCTGGCCGTATCTCTACTCCTTCCCCCCCGCCAGCCCGGACATGATCAAGGATGGCTTCAAGGACTTCGCCGAGAAATGGAATCCCATTCTCGACGTCTATGCCGAATGCGGCGTCAAGTTCGCCCTGGAAGTCCATCCGACGGAAATCGCCTTTGACATCTACACGGCCGAAATGGCCCTCGAAGCCCTGAACCACCGTCCCGAGTTCGGCTTCAACTTCGACCCCAGCCACCTGCGCTGGCAGGGCATCGATCCGGTCTGCTTCATCGACCGTTTCGCCGACCGCATCTACCACGCCCACATGAAAGACGCCATCGTCACCCTCAATGGCACGACCGGCATCCTGGGGTCCCACATCGACTTCGGCGACGCCCGCCGCGGCTGGAACTTCCGCAGCCTCGGACGCGGCGATGTCAACTTCGAGGAAATCATCCGCGCCCTGAACCGCGCCGGCTATGACGGCCCCCTGTCCGTGGAATGGGAAGATTCGGGCATGAATCGCGAACAAGGCGCGCGCGAAGCCGCCGAGTTCGTCAAGAAAATCGATTTCGCCCCATCCGATGTGGCCTTCGACGCCGCCTTTGACGAAAAGAACCGCTAAAATTCACCTCGTAAATCGCCACCGGGCGCATCCATCTCGACCTTAGATTCGAGACGGATGCGCCCGCATGGTTCCAGGAATTCCATGACCCACTCCCCTGTCACGATCGGCATTCTGGACTCCGGTTTCGGCGGTCTGAGCGTTTTGGATCAGACCCTCCGACGCCGCCCCCACTGGCGCTACCTGTATTACGGCGATTTTGAACACGCCCCCTATGGAACCAAGTCCCTCGCCGAAGTCGGCGGCTATGTCGAGGCCGCCGTTCGCGAACTGCTTGGCCACGACATCCAGGCGCTGGCCCTGGCCTGCAACACCGCCACCAGCGCCGCCGTCGCCGAACTCCGCGTGCGCCTCGCCCTGCCGGTCATCGGCATGGAGCCGGCCCTCAAGCCCGCCGTCCAGGCCTTCCCCACCGGCGTCATCGCCGTCATGGCCACGCAACTGACCCTGCGCGAAGGTAAATTCCGCGACCTGATGGGCCGCGTCGCCGGACAGGCGACCATTCTGGAAATCCCCTGTCCGGGTCTGGCCGATGCGGTGGATCGCGGCGATCCGGCCGAAGCCGCCGATTGTGTCCACCACCTCCTGGCCCGGAGTGATCCCGACCGGCGCGCTGACGCCGTGGTGCTCGGATGCAGCCACTATACCTTCGTCCAGTCCGCGATTCGTCACTACTACCGGAATGCCGCCCCTCTCTTTGACGGTTCGGAGGGCACAGCCCGGCGATTGATTGACCAGGTGGAGTCCAGCAGGCCAACAACCGTCGGCGCGCCCGTGGAACCGACCGCGCCGACGGCCGATCCGCAGGAAACCATCGAACTCGTCGGCCCCGGGGCCACTCCCCAACGAAAAGAAAAAGCCCTGCGTCTTCTGAACCAACTGGCCGAGGGAGCCCGTCGCCATGGCTGATTTTCAAAACACCTTTTCCTGGTCCCACAGCCGCCATCGCCTGTTTCGACGCTGCCGGCGTCAGTATTATTGGAACTACTACGGCTCGTGGGGTGGCTGGCGCGCCGTGGCGCCGAAAGAAGCCCGCCTGGCCTACCGACTCAAACAAATCGTCACGCTCAAAATGTGGGCCGGCGACATCGTCCATCGCGCCATTGAGCGCTATCTGCGCGCCCTGCGCGCCGGACAATCCCCCACCCCCGATGAAGTCCGCGAAGACGCCCGCCGGATGATGAACACCGAATGGAGTCAGTCCATCAAAAAACACTGGGAACGCGATCCCAAAGGCTCCCGCAATCTCTTTGAACACTACTATGGACAACCCATCGAAAAAGAAGAACGCGACGCCCTGCGTGAACGTGTCTTTAACTGCATCCAGGGCTTCTTCGATTCCGAATCCGCCGGGCAGGTCCGCCAAGCGGGGCCGGAACGCTGGCTCGCCCTGGAAGACCTTCAGCAATTCGAAGTCATGCGACATCCGGTCTGGGTCAAAATCGACGTGGCCGCCGCCATCGGCGCCGACTCGAAAGACAGCGACGCCCTGATTGTGGACTGGAAAACCGGCAACCCTTCCGACGATGACCGCGCGCAGACCATGACCTACACCCTCTATGCCATGAAGGCCTGGGGACGCCCCCCGGATCGGATCGAAGGACGGATGGTCTATCTCCGCGACGGAACCGAAACGCCCATGACCTTCTCAGCGGAAGATCTCATCGACCATCGCGAATCCATCATGGAATCCATGCGAGCCATGCAGGATCAGCTGCGGGATCCCCGCGCCAATGAAGCCGCCTTCGACGACTTCCCCATGACCGACGAACAATACAAATGCCGCCAATGCAACTTCTTCCATCTCTGCTTCGAGACACGGGAAATGGTGTAAGGCCGACGGAAAGAAAAAGGGGGAAACAGACGCCTGGAGGGAAAGCGTCCAAACGGCTGCTTCGGCCGCCGGGACTATTCGTCCTCGTCGCGCAACCAGGCCGGTTCACATTCCCCGCAGATAAACTGAAGATTCTGAGAATCATCGGTAAAGAACATGGCGCCCAGAATGGCGACGCGCTGACCACAGACCACGCATTTTTGTTTCCGTCGGGCGCATCGTGGACAGATCGCAATGTTCTGAATCAGATACGGCATCTTGCGCCGAGGCCCGGTTTTGATCGGCTTGCGACACATGGCGCAGTCCCAGCCGAAGCGCGGAACTTCGATGCTGTCGGGTTTTGTGTACGGATAAGGGAGCAGGTGCTCACAGTCCCAATAGTCGTCCGGAATCGCATATCCCCGTTCTTCGGTCAAATGAACCGCCTGTCGGACAAGATAGGCGGCGGCGTTATCGTCCAGGTCCGTTTTCAAAATCCACGGCTGATCGCCATGATCTTCCAGCGAGTCTTCCCATAATGTTTTTTGCTCGCCTTCGAAAAAAATAATTTCGCGAAGCCCCTGGTCCAGTACATCAATCATGGCCATCAGGCCCCGGAAGTCATCGCCAATACGCCGCACATGTTCGATGGCGATCATACCGTTGGCATAATCCAGAAGCCCCCGCGACCGAACGGTTGAACCTGGCAGGGCCTCGCTGGGCGAAAGAGGGGGGAGGTTCTGGAGCGCCTGCATGGCGTCGTTGCGCGCCTCCAGGTCCGGATGAGCGGTCAGGATTGAAAGAATCGTATGAATTTCAGGATCCTCTAAAGCGGGCAGATCTCGGGCCAGGAGCCGGGCCAATGACGCGTCAGCGTGCCAGGCTTCATACCGGAAGATCGGGATGGCGGCCAGCAGGCGATTCTTTAGAAAGACTCCAATGGCATGGCTCAGCATTTCCGGTTTCATCAGGGGACGAATCTCGCGCCAATTGGCCACAACGAACTCGCGTTCATAGCTGTTGAACAGAGAGCCCAGCGTCTGGACGGGATCGGTGATGAATCTATTTTGAATATCATCCAGATCCTCGCCATAGAGACGCGCATCCAGGACGGACCCCAGGATATTGCGCGCGTCATCCGACAAATCGCTCCGCTCAAGATGTTGGCGCAGGACTTGATCGGTGTCCTCGTTTGGCGGAAGATTCATAAGCAACGTGATGGCCATGCTGGTGTGAGCCTCAACACCAGAGTCCAAATGTTGCAGCAGGATGTCGATGGCCATGGGGCCCATGGCGTTGAGTTTTTCACCCAATCGCCGAACCGTTCGATTCGTTTTCGGAGGATTCTTTAACCACTTATCCAAGACTTGATCGATCTTCGCCCGTTCCTGATGACGCCGAATCAAAAAATCATCAACAATGGGATATGGGGAAGAGTCAAGCGGGCGATCAGGCATGATGATGCAGCTCAATTCAAAAAAATCGAAACGCACATAGTAAAATTATAGAAGTGATTGAGATAAGTGACAACCAAAAAAATGGGCGAAAAGAGTTGCATTTATGGAGTCGGGAGGGGAAATTGTCAGAGTTGCCTGTGGCGACCAGGCCAAAGGCAGCCGGAGGGTTTCATTTTAAAGGGAGGCGATTATGAAGCGATGGATCGCGGGGGCGCTGGCGGCGCTCGGGACGATTTCAGCGGCGCCATGCGCGGTTCCCGATCTGGCCAACGGCGAACGACTGTCGGCGGATGGGGTGGTGATCGAGATGGGTATCGGACATCTGGTCCCAACCGTCGCGGACTGGAACGGCGACGGCAAAAAAGATCTGATCGTCGGTGAGTTCAGGGACGGCGCGATTACATTTTTCCCCAATGTCGGCACGGATGCGAATCCGAAACTGGGCGCCGGCGAGAGGATGGAGGCGGGAGGCGCCCCTATCAGCCTCCCGGCCGGGTGATGCATCGGCGCCTATCCACAGGTTGTGGATTTCGACGATGACGGGATACTGGATCTGGTCGCTGGCGACACCTCGGGACAGGTCTGGATTTTCAAGAACACCGGAACCCGCGCAAAGCCGGTTCTGGCCGAAGGCTCCCCACTGCAGGCCGGAGGCAAAACCATTCGAGGCAAAGAAGCAATTTACAAACAGGTCAATGGTCAGTACGTCGTGGACAAGACCACGGTCCACAATTCCGAACTGGCCGAAATCTATTCCAAACTCCATGTCGCCGACTGGAATGGGGATGGATTGAAAGACGTGCTGGTGGGCGCCGAACGGACCATTGTCCTTTATGCGAACGTGGGACAAAAGGGCAAGCCAGAGTATATGCCGCCGGTTTTAATCGAAGCGCCGGAGGGGCAATTCCCCATGCGCCCCTCGCCATTCGTGGTGGATTGGGACGACGACGGGAAACCGGATCTCATGGTGGGTGTCGAAAGCGGTCCGATGGTCTGGTATCGGAACGAAGGCGACGCCAGGAATCCGAAACTGGGCGCCAAACAAGTGATCAATCTTCAAGGCGACGGATTCGAACAGAGTTACCGTCTCCGCCTGACAGTGACGGACTGGAACAACGACGGCAAAAAAGATCTGCTGGTTGGGAATTTTTTCAGCCGACACGAGACGGGACAGCAATCCAAAATGGGGGGCAATGTCTGGCTCTTCAAAGGGAAGTAAGCGCGACGGGGGACCGTGAGCCGATTGATTCGTCCCCTGCCTGACCGAAGACCGAAACCGACCGTGTTTCCTTCTGGGAGCGCGGTCGGTTTTGCTTTTTTTGCGGATGCAGAGGTTTCACAGGGGACACCGTCGTTTCGCACGGCAGAAAAAAACGGCGCAATAGGCCCGGCTCCCCAAGTCGTTGGGACACCCAAGCCACGATAGATGCGGCATTATAAAAGCCCAACGTTCAAAACCCTGGGACAGTACAAAAGCGACTGAGGCGACTTGCAGCGCTCACAACAAATGAAGAAAACGATAGCGGAGCGCAGTTGCGGTGGAATCTGTTTTTTTTGAACCATGAAGAATCGAAGGGAAAGAAGATGGCTGCGCGAATCACCAAGGCGCAATGACGCAAAGCAAGCCGGGCGCAGCGCGATGGATTCCTTTTAAAGGCCAAGGAGCAAAGCGTCGCGGGGCGCGGCGCCGCTGTTCGACAAGGCCCGCGTCC
>JADFCT010000091.1 GCA_017161665.1 Candidatus Sumerlaeota bacterium | reverse complement strand
GCGACGTTCTCAAAGACCCGAGAGTGTGGACTCACAACATGCCAAACATGCCGAAGGCGATTGAAGCGAAGAAGGACTAAAAAACAGGGAGAATGACTATGACAAACCGAAGTCAGTCAGGTCGCCAGAAGGCCGCTGTCTCGACCACGAAAGCGATCGATATGAACAGCAAAAAGAACATGACGAATTATTCGTTCCTGCTGCTGGCTTTGCTCAGCGCCCTTCTGCTTCAGGCAACTGCCGCTGGCGCGGAAAAGATCAGAATCATCATGGATACAGATGCCTTGGCGGAAGTCGATGATCAGCATGCCATCGCGTATATGCTCTTTAGTGGCGACCATTTTGAGGTAGAAGGAATCACGGTTAATCGAGGATCGGATGCCGGACAATCGTATCATCGAGATCTGGGTATTGATGACCATTTCGGGGAAGCCGTGAACGTGGTCAAAATGTGCAATGCTAATGTCCCGGTTTTCAAAGGTCCAGGCGGAAATTACCAGCAGCTAAAAGGTGATATCGAAAAGTCGGCCTTTGACGGATCGGATGCGGTCCATTTCATCATTGAGCGCGCCCATGCGCCCTCAGGCCGTCCACTCATCATTTATGCTTGTGGAAATCTTACGAATGTTGCCCTGGCACTATTGAAAGATCCCACGATTGCGCCTAAGATCGAAATATGGTGGTTGGGGTCCGAATGGCCTCAAAACTATGCATGTAACAATCATGCGGGCGATCTCGATGCAGTGGATGCGATTCTGGCCAACCCGCAAAACGTGGCCTTCAATATTGTTCCCTGGCCACATGGGATATGGACGAATCACGCCGAGATCTATGAGAAAATGCCCGGCAAGGGTCCCGAAGTAAGTCCTGGCGTACCTGGTCGCTGGGGTGGCAGCTTCACCTGTTTTGGTGACTACTCAGTCGAACTTTTCAAGAGGGGCGTTTGGTCGGGTCAAAAACGGCGCTCTTTGTTGGACGCGTTTGGCTTTGCGGTTCTCAAAAACAAATCCTGGTTTACTCCTACTACAATGGGCGCCCCTTCATTCAAAAGGACTGACCCAAGCGCTGAGGAAAAACACAAATACCCTGGAGAATGGGTGGCAAATGAAAGCAACCCCCGAAAAGTGACCTTCTGGAGGCATGGTCAGATGAGCGCCGTAATGGCGGATTTCTGGGATACCTTCAACAATCCCGTGCTTCCCCGGCAACAGCCAGGCGATAGTGACGGCGGCCAGGAGCCGATGAAGATCATCTTAGATACCGACATTGACTAGTTCTGGATGACAACCGCGGCAACTTTCAGGATCGCGGCATGAAACCTTTCGGAATACGACAACGCAGATCAACTCGATAAATCGGGATTTTTTTTTCCGAGAGCCTTAAAGACATAGGAGATCCATCTCATGAGTTTTTCAAATCAAGCATGGAACCGGCGCCGGTTTCTTCGGACAGCCGCTGGCGTGGGCGCCGCTGCCCTGGCGGGCCCGGTCGCGGGCGCCGACGACAAGACGCCATCCCAAAGCCCCAAGGCCCAAACCGCCCTGCCCCGGTGGCGCGGGTTTAATCTTCTGTATTTCTTCCATTCCAAAAGCGACGCCACGCCTCTGGAACAGGACTTTCAGTGGATCGCTGACTTTGGATTCGACTTTGTCCGCCTGCCCATGTGCTATACACTGTGGACTGAAGGCGGGGACGCTTACAAGATCAAGGAATCTGTCCTGGAGCGCATCGATCAGGTGGTCGAGTGGGGCGACAAGTATGGCCTCCACGTTAATCTCAATTTCCATCGCGCGCCCGGCTACAGCGTCAACAAGGAAATGGAGGAGCCCTATCGGCTCGGCACGGACCCTGAGGCCATGAAGGCCTTCGCCTTTCACTGGCAGATGTTCGCCAAACGCTACAAAGGCGTCTCGACAAAGAAACTCAGTTTTGATCTGGTCAATGAACCGGCCGACCTGGGTGGCAAGGGCATGACGCGGGAACAATATGCGACGGTCGCACGCGACGCCGTGGCCGCCATTCGCGAAATCGACACCGAGCGATTGATCATGTCCGATGGCTATAATTATGGAACCCTCGCCATGCCGGAATTGAAGGACTTGAAGGGGGTGGGGCAGAGTTGTCGCGGTTACGAGCCCCATCGCGTCAGCCATTATCAGGCCTCCTGGGCCGGTGGCATGGATTATCCGGTCCCCACCTGGCCACTGAAGCGAGACAAGGATCGCGTCTATGATCGCGCGTACCTCGAGACCTTCTACGCTCCCTGGGCCGACCTGGCCCGACAGGGCGTGGGCGTTCATTGCGGCGAATGCGGCTGTTACAATCGGACCCCGCACGCCGTCGCCATCGCCTGGCTGAGCGATGTGTTCGATATCCTGAAGAACCACAACATTGGCTTCAGCCTCTGGAATCTGCGCGGCTCTTTCGGCATCATCGATTCGGGACGGAACGACGTGGCCTACGAGGATTTCCACGGCCACAAGCTGGATCGGAAAATGCTGGCGATGTTGCAGCGGTCCTGACGAGAGAACGCGGGTTTTGTGGATGGACCGGATAGGGAGCGGATTGGCTGGCTGAGCCTGTTCGCGTTGGGCATTGTTTGCCACAGGCTTTGATCAGGCTGACGGAAAGTTAAATCCCTTTCTTTCTCTCGTGGGCGCATGTCCCTCAAAATGGACACAACAAATGATAAAACTGGCGCCGGGGCGCGGTGGAATTCTTTTCTTTGAACCATGAAGAATAGAAGGAAAAGAAGATGGTTGCGCTAATCGCCAAGGCGCAATGACTTTTTTTCAAACGCCAAGGCGCAAAGACGCGACGACGCAATGCGCAACGGAGCGCGGCGGCGATGCCCTATAAGGCCCGCGCCCCAAGAGCCAAACATCCGCCAAGCCCCGAAGGGGGCGGCACATAATAGCCCAAGGTGGAGCGACCGATAGGGAGCGGAGCCCTGGGTAAGGTGAATAGGAACTGAGGCGCCGGCGCGATGTTTGCCGCGTAGCGCGCAAAAAGCGTGACGGCGCCGACGGCCTGCCCAGGACAAATCCATGGGCAAGATGCCCATGCCACCTCCAGGCCAGGCCGTCGCGACGCCTTTCACAAAGACCTCGAAGGTCGATGGTTTTGAAATTGGGTTGACGGCCCCATATGATATCCGCGAAAAGGATTCGCAGATATCAGACATAACAAAGGAATCCTCCACCTCGATTTGAAATCAGGTCTTGCTACGATCATGAAAACAAGGAGACATCCAATCAAAACCTCATTCATACCCATGCTACTGGCCTGGCTGTTGTTCGCAGCCCCATCCGCCACCCCGGCGCCCGATAACGAGGAGACTCCGGAAGGCGTAACCTCGAAGACGATTGACGGCGTCGTCTTTCCTGGGAGCGTCCGCCTTGGGGATCGGAATGTCGCGTTCCGGGGCGCCGGCACAGGCAAATGGCTGACCTTCAAAATATACACCGCCGCTCTCTATGCCACTCCCGATTCTGAAGGTGACAAAAACCTGCTGAACGGGCGCCCCCTTGTTCTGATTCTGCACTACCACCACAACGTCCAAAAAAGTGATATTGTCACTTCCTCGGAAAAGACCATGAAGCGCAATCCGGGAAACGATATGGAAACGCTTCGCAAGCCTTTGAGCCAATTCAACCAATTACTCCTCCCCCAGGTTGCGAAGGGAGATCGTTATACCTTGCAACTGGACCCCGAAACCGGTCTGACGCTCTTCCACAATCAGAGAAAATTGGGGACCGTGAACAATTTGGATTTCGCGAAAGCCTATCTGGGAATCTGGATTTCGGAATATCCCATTCAGAAGAAACTGAAAGACAAAATCATCGGGACGTCATAGGCCGTGACCTTCTCCCCGTCCTGTCAATCTTTCAGAAATGAGTTCCCCATGTCCATATAAATGGACACAACAAATGATGAAATTGACGTCGGGCCTCAGCGCGAAGGCATTTTTTTGAACCATGAAGAATAGAAGGAAAAGAAGATGGTTGCGCGAATCGCCAAGACACGCAACGCAAAGAATTCCGGAGCGTGGCGCCGCTACTATATAAGGCCCGCGTCCCAGGGTCCAAACATCCGCCAAGCCCCGATCGGGGTGGCACATAATAGCCCAGGGTGGAGCGACCGATAGGGAGCGAAGCCCTGGGGTAGGTGAATAGGAACTGAGGCGCCGGCGCGATGTTTGCCGCGCAGCGCGCAAAAAGCGTGACGGCGCCGACGGCCCTCCCCCAGCGACTCAACATTTTCAAGAGATCCGGTGCAAAATTTGTGTTTGAATCGCATGGGGGTCTCCGTCAAACTCCCAACCCTTTCCGAAGGCCCTGGCGCGACAGGGGGTGCGGATTCGCCCCTGCCGGGGCTTCCGGATTCGAGTCACCATACCGATCCAAAAGGAAAGCCGTCGCGCCATCCGATCCGCCGGCGCTACTTGGGGATTTTGTTCGAGAGACTTATGCGCGCATTGGATGTACAAAAGCACACGAACCGATGGAAACCCTTCCTCGGCCCCCTGACTCTCCTGGCCGTTGGCGTGATGAGCCTTCTCCATTTTGGAAATCTGGGCCATGGATCGCTTCATCCCTGGGATGAATGTCTCTACGCGATTCGCGGCCGTTATGCCTTTCGGGGGATGTGGCTGGATCAGATGCCCTATTGCTACGGACCGCCGGGGAATGAACTGATCCTGGGAAATGGTTTTTATAGCGGCGCCTTCCCTCCATTACTCATTTGGGCGATTGGCCTGACCATGAAGTTCTTTGGAGAAACCTCGCTGGCGGCGCGGATTCCAGCGGCCCTGGCTGGAACGGGATGTATCTGGGTCGCCTATTTATGGGGACGTCATGCCTGGGATCGGGCCACCGGCTTCCTGAGCGCCTTCACCCTGGCCTCCTGGTTTTTCTTCATTACCTACGCGCGCCGCGCGCAGTTTGATATCCCCCTCGTCTTCTTCCTGTTTTTGACGCTCTATGCCGGGCTACGCTATTACAAGGACCGACGGACAGGCTGGCTGATTCTGGGAGGCTTCGCCTTGGGCTGTGGCCTCATGACCAAAATCCTGATCTGCGGTTTCGCATCGGTGGCCCTGCTACTGTTCGGACTGTGTCTGTGGCTGCGCGGCGAACGGCCGTTGATGCGGGTCGCGCTGGATCAGGTGATCCTGAACGGGATCGGCATCGGTCTGGCCCTGCCGTGGCACTTGTATATGATCCTCAAATATCAAGGCCCCGAAGGGAATGAATTTCTCAAGTACTTCTGGGGATACCACATCGCCGCGCGTTCGCATACACGATTGGAAATCACTGGCCCCATCTATTCTTGGAATTACTACTTCAAGTACGCCTTCTTTGAAAACTTCAAAGCCCTCTGGATTTTCCTGATGCTCTGCGCAGTCGGCTGGGCCCTGTGGCGCTGGGTTCCCTGGATGATTCAAGGCGTTCGTCGCCACTGGAACCGTCGCAAGGACGAACACCCCGCGCCAGCGGAAGCCCCTGCCAGGACGTCGCAATGGAGTGACGAACATGCCATTGCCCTACCCTTGCTTTGGTTCCTTTTCGTGGCTTTCCTCACGCAGATGACAGCGACCAAACGAGCGGTCTATATCTTCCCCTTCCTGCCGGCGCTGGCCCTGCTGAGCGCCCGCTTTCTCGTCGTGCTGGCCCGACACGGCTTCCCCCGCTGGCGGCAATGGTTCTTTGTTACCGGCGTGACGTTCCTGGCGGTTTGGTGGCGGTCCAGAAGTCCCCGCAAAACGGCGCTGGCTCTCTGGAATGATTCGTCACTGGACTGGACCGACCGCTTGAAAGGATCGCTGGATGTATTGGACAACGAAATCGCCCTGGCCTTCGGATTGGTTGCCGGACTGATGCTGATCGTGTATCTGGCGCCGTTCCTGAAGCGGCTTCCCCCCATCCTCTGTCTGGTCGTTTTCATCGCCCTCGGTTGTGAAAGCGGCCTGCGCCATAACTTTTCCACGCGAGCGATGCGGGAGTATGACTGGTCCCTCGTCGAAACGATTGTGAAAAAAGGCAACTTCGATTCCGTGGTTTTTTTGGGCCAGGCCAAGGAGCCGGATCTGCATTTTTATTTGGACGGAATCAATGTCGGGTGGCGCGAGGGGATCAAGTTTCAACAGATCATGCGCCCCCTGAAGGGAGAACGGACGCCCCTCAAGCCGGATCCGGACCGACTGGTCATCGAACAACGCTACCAACCCGACGAACCGGGACTGGAAGACTGTCTGCGCGAGGATCAGGCGCAGCGCCTTCTGGAGCATTATGAATTGAAGGCCGAAAACAAAGATTTTCGAATCTATCGCAGCCGTTAGTGCTCGCTAAACCGGCGCTTGAGCCACCGTATTTCACTGGATTCCCTGTCTACGCTCTGTTTAGAATGGCGCCAAGATGACTCAGTCGTCCTGGCGCCGTTTTCCGATATGCCATTCCTTTTCGTTGATCATCGGGGGCGCCCCACTCTCATTTAACCAAAGGCAGGAGCCACACCATGCAAAAGGACGGAGAGCAAAACCAATTATTGATGATGCCGCGGCGGAAGCTGTTGAGCGGCGCGGCGGCCATGGCCGCTTTGTCACTGGCCCCGGGCCGGTTGATGCGTAACGCCCAGGCTCAGACAGCGGCGAAACCGAATTCAAACTTTGGCGGCGTCCAGATCGGGACCATCACCTACAGTTATCGCGGCATGCCCGGATCGGCCGAGGACATTTTGAAGTACGTGCTCGAGAGCGGCATCAGTTCCATCGAACTCATGGGCGGACCGGTGGAGCAATTCGCGGGCGCCCCGGGCGGCCCTCAACGGAATGAATGGCGGGAATCGGCTGCCATGGATCGCTTCAAGGCCTTGCGCAAACTATACAACGACGCGGGCGTCGGCATCCACATTGTTAAATTCGGAGACATCGGCGACAAGGGCATGAGCGACGGCGTGATCGACTACTACTTCAACGTGGCCAAAGCCCTCGGCGCCCGTGGCATCACGCGGGAAATTTCTGATGAAGCCGCCATCCGGCTGGCGCCTTTCGCCGACAAACACAAACTCGTGATCGGATTCCACAATCACACCCAACTGCGTCCCACGACCTTTGACGGGGACATCCTGTCCCACAGCAAATATCTGGGGATCAACCTGGACATCGGCCACTATGTCGCCGGCAACAACCTCTCCCCCATCCCCCTCATCGAAAAATATCAGGATCGCATCCTCAGCCTCCACATCAAGGACCGCAAGGTCAACAATGGCCCCAACATGCCTCTGGGAACGGGCGACACACCGCTGGCCCTGGTTCTGCTGATGATGAAACGCGAGAAGTTCACCTTCCCGGCCGACATTGAATTGGAATACAAAGTCCCTCAGGGATCGGACCCGGTGGCGGAAGTCAAGAAGTGTGTGGAGTTCTGTAAAAACGTGCTGGCATAGTTCACGATGAAAGGCGCAAGGAATGAAATGGTGGATTCACACTTTAATCTGGGCGGCAATGATTGTCTCCGTTTATCCCGTGGCTGCGGAAGAGGCGTTGACGCCCTTCGTGATTCCCGCGGAAACCCATGCCAATTCCTGGCTGCGGATGGAGACAACGCCTGTCCGCGTTGACTCACCTTATGTCACGGTCCGGAACGGACACTTTGCATGGGGAGAGGAACGGCTGCGTCTGTGGGGTGTGAATTTTTCCTTCGGCGCCAACCTTCCCACTTTTGAGGATGCGCCGACGGTGGCCGATCGACTGGCCGCCGCCGGCGTCAATTCCGTGCGATGTCATCACATGGACACTTCGCTCTACCCCAATGGCCTCTTCAACGCCCTTGACGGGCGCACACTGGATGAAACGGCCATGGCGCGGCTCGATTACTTTATCGATCAACTGGCCCGGCGGGGGATCTTCGTCAATATCAATCTCCACGTCGGGCGCGCCCATAGCGCTTATCTGGATGACATCCCCGCCCCGGCCACGCAATTCGATAAAATCGTCGGGATCTTCACACCGGAACTGATTGAGGCGCAGAAGGACTTCGCGCGACAAATTCTGAACCGTGTCAACACGGTGCGGAATGTCCGCTATGGAGACGATCCGGCCGTCGCCTTTGTCGAAATCACCAACGAAGACAGTTTCTTCATGTGGGACGGCGATCAGCAACTGCGCGCCTTGCCGACTTTTTACGCCGATTTGCTTCAATCGCAATATAATGGCTGGCTGAAAAAACGATACGGAACCGACGAAGCGCTTCAGGAGGCCTGGAGCGCCGGAGAAGAGCCGTTGGGCCCCAACCTGCTGATCAATGGCGATTTTTCCAACAAGGTTTCGGGAACGAATCGGCCGTCCAATTGGATTCTGGAGCAGCATGAAACCAGTCGGGCGACCTTCGATCAGGCCGACTATCTCGGCGTGACGGCGGGGCGCGTGACCACCACGAACGACGACGGCGTTTCATGGCATATCCAACTCAATCAAACATCCCTCCCCGTCAAGGGCGCCCGCGTCTATACCCTGTCCTTCCAGGCCGCTGCGGCCTCCGCCCGTTCACTGACCTGCAACGTCGCCCAGGCCCACGATCCCTGGGGGAGCCTGGGGCTGGCGCGAACGATCGCCTTGACGCCCGAGTGGCAGGCGTTCCAGTTTACCTTCACCTGCACAGCCGACGACGATAACGCGCGAGTCAACGTCGCCTTCGGCGGGGACGACGCGACCGTGTATCTGGCGAATGTGCACTTTTCCACCGGCGGGACCACTGGACTGAAGGAAAACGAATCGCTGAACAACGATTCCGTGGCCCTTTATGCCGACCACGAAGGACTGGCGCGTGAGATGGACCGGTGGCGCTTCCTGGCCGAGACGGAAAAAAAATACTTCAATGAAATGTTTTCGTTCATCAAACAGACGCTGAAAACACGCGCCCTGGTTACGGGCACGATCGTCTTCGGCCCCTTGGGGCTCTATGCCCAGAGCGATATGGATTTTATTGATTCCCATGCGTATTGGAAACATCCGCGCTTCCCCAATCAGCCCTGGGACCCGGCGGATTGGATCGTGGATCAGGAAGCCATGACCGATCAGCCGGAAAACGCCACGCTCTTTGGAATCGTCGCCGAGCGACTGGCGGGCAAACCCTTTACGCTGAGCGAATATAACCATCCCGCGCCAATGGACTATCAGGCCGAATGCGTCCCCATGGTGGCCTCCTTTGCGGCGGCCCACGATGTGGACGCCGTTTGGTTGTATTCGTATGAACACGATGTTTCGAGCTGGGATCAGGAATACTTCGACAGTTTTTTTGATATTCGTGGCAATCCGGCGAAGTGGGGATTTGTTCGCGCTGGCGCGGCGCTGTTCCGGAATTTCGGCCTGGGCACGCTGGGGAGCGAACAAGCGGTTCCCCTGGCCGGCTCGTCGGATACGCTCACCCAACTGGCCGATCTCCATCGGCGACTTGACCGGGATATGCCGCATGTTTTGCAAGAATTGGGCGGCGTCACGCGGGAGATATTGTTGTCGGAACGGCGCGCTCTTTCCTTTGAATCCACCCGAACAGTGGCAGATAATCATGAGACATCCCCCGTCGTCCTGGAGTGGACAGTGGAAAACGGCCGAGGGCTCTATGGCGCCCGAGGCGCCGGGGGATGGGCCTGGACCGGTCATGCCGATCGGTTCCGCGCGGGCAGCGACGGGCGCATTGTGATCGACTCGCCCGGTTTCTATGCCCTGACCCTGACCCCATTGGACGGCCGAAGCCTGGAAGCGTCGCGCTCACTCCTGGTGACCGCCTGCGGGCGGAGCGAAAATACCGATATGATCTTTTCGGAAGACCGGACCACCGTGGGACGCAACTGGGGCCGGGGACCGGTTCGGATCCAACCCGCCGCCGGCTCCGTGAAATTGCCGGCGGGCCAATGGCGCGCCTGGGCGTTGGGGCCGGACGGGCGACCGACCAGCGCCGCAGTCGTCCGAACCACCGACGCGGGGAGCCGTTTGATGCTGGACCCGAGTCACGGAACCCTATGGTACGTCATCAAGCAGACGGCGCAATCCATGTTGGCGTATTAAACCCAACAGGCTACCCGGCGCGTTGACACTGAGTTTTCAATGCGCCTTCGACAATTTGAGACAGGTCCTTATGCGGCGTCATGGGCATTTTGCCCATGGGGGAGCCCGGGGGATGGCGCCGGCAACCGCCTTCATTTTTTTCGAAAAGGTAACGGCAAAACAACTATGGCGCGAATAGAAGACGAAATGAGTGTGGATGGCCCGGTGGCCAATTTTTGTTATCAATGCGGACGCCCGTTGGGCTCCGGCAGTGAAAAGTGTTATTATTGCGGCGCCCGTCGCCGCTCGCTGGAATCCATGACCCGGCGCTGTATTTTCTGCGATCAGTTGATCCGACCCAAAGCGGTGAAGTGCCCCCATTGCGGCGAGTTCCTGGACGGAAGAACCGGCCATCAACGGCCGGGCGATCTGCATGTCCACATCGATCAGGCCGTCATCGGCTCCCCCGATCAGATTCGCGCCATGAGCCAGGCCGTCAACCGTGAACCCGTCCCGCCGGAAAACGTTCTGGATGATGAGACGACCGAGCGAAAGGCGATCATTGACGCCCGTCCGTTGCCCGTTCACGCTCCCGACAGCAAGGCGGGGCTTCCGGCGCCAGTGCGCCACAAAACGCCCCCCGCCGCTCCGGCGCCACCCGCTCCGCCCGCGCGCCCTGACAATGCGCCGCCGTCGCCCCTTTGTCCCGACTGCGGCGTGGATACCCGTCCGACGGACGGATACTGTTTCCATTGTGGCCGCGCCCTTTTGAGTCAGACAATCCAAGCCGAATCACGACGGCGCTTGAGCGAATGGCTGGATGAGTACTTTATCCTGACGCTCCTCTTTGTTGGCGT
>JADFCT010000008.1 GCA_017161665.1 Candidatus Sumerlaeota bacterium | reverse complement strand
CCCCATTCCAGAGATAATGGGATGCGCTCCCTCGCCCGGTTCGGCGCCCATCCATCCACTCAAAACCGCCGTGACCATGGCCGCCAGCACCAGAAACGGCAGCGTCGCCATATAAGCGACCATGCCGGCCCCTATTTCGCGAAACCAGCCTCGATCCGCAGTAAGACCAATCCCCTTGCGCAAATTCGACGGTGAGTCGCCACGGAAAATGATCCAGATCAGAAGGAGCGGCGCCCCAAGAGACCACAGAAAACTCAGGGCGCCCATCAAATCTTCCGAAAGGCCACTCCACAACCCAACGGTCAAGAGGGCCCCGCTGGCTATATACAGCGTGAATGTTTCAAAACATAACCAGGGGCGAACCGTTCGGAACGGCCCCCGCCAGCGCCAACTTCCCGAACGAACCTTCCCCAGAAAGATTGCCGCCAGCACAACACCCACCGGAAAAAGAATCATGCCCAAGAGCGCAATCAGCCCCAACCGGAGCAGGGTTTGGCTCGATTCATCAATCAGTGTCTGATAGAGGGAGTCGGCCGCAACCGGATCCGTCAACCGCAGGCTGTCGATCTCGACAATCCGTCCAAACCAGCGGAACATTACCTGGGCCTGCTCGATTTCCTTGTCGGTCAGCGGCGTCGCGGGTCGATCCACATACAATTTTCTTAATAGGCCATTGAATTCCAATTGCGACGGCGCCTGATTCTGCGCCTGCTCCAGTCGATCCGCAAAGGAACGAGCCGCTTCCTCATATCCAAAATGGCCGGCCAGCGTCAAAAGGCGGCGCAACAGGAAGGCGTCATCCCGCTCCGAAGGGGCCCCTGCCATGTTGCTCAGGATTTCGGGGCCCATCACGCTCTCGAACAGAGCTGAGCCGGCGCCGCTTTCTTGCGCCATCGCCTTGGCGGCAATCATCAATTTCGCCTGGAGTCGCATCTCCATTTCCACCGTTTCATAGTGGAGCGCAGAGATGGTTCCGGAGGTGCTTGCGGCTTCGGGAGGCGCCGTCGGCGCATCCGGGCGTTCCTCGCTGTCATTCGGCGCCGCCGGCGCCGACGACGGATCGGAGGCGGAAGGAAGCGAATCCTCCACGGAACGTCCACCGGACAGGCTGTCGAAAATCAGGATACTGACAGAACACGCAAACAAAATACCGAAGAACAACTGTCCCAACGGCGAAGGGATCGATCGAAGGGGAACGGAGCGCGTTTGAACGCCCGGCATTGGGGGACGATTATGTGAATACTGAGTCATTTAAACTCCCGCGTCTTTCCAGAATCGCGTTAGATCGGAATCGGTGATCCGGCCTTTTCTCCCGCGGCGGCCCAATCATCTTATTGCGCCCGCCAAACCAGTTCAAACCGTTTCTGAGATTTCATTTCGCAGTCATTCCAGATTCGATGGATGCGCCGTGAAAAACGAATGGAACGCTTGGGGCAGACTTGTAGCGGTGATAGCGTCTTTGACGGCGGACCAGGTGTCGACGGCGTTATACGTATTCCAAAAAAGACAGGGACCATCGCCGGGATTGGAGCGGACGGCCTCACAGAGAGCCGCCAGAGCCTTGCCGGTATAGGTATTCTCCAGCGCAATCCCTTCACAATCCCTCATGGCCGCAACGGCTTCCTCGCCCGCTGCGATGGGGTATCCATATCCCTCTCCGAAGAAGCGCGGTTCCATTAAAACAGCCTCGGGGCGCCAGGGCGCAGGATCGACGTCAGCGCCCGCGTCGGTCAACAGGCTCAGACAGCCGTTGACGAGGTCGGCCGTGATGGATTCGGAAGCGACAAAATCGGGAGTCACCCGAACGCCAATGACTTGCGTCTTGAGGCCGCCCAGGCGACAGCCTAGCGCGATCCCGGCCAGGGTTCCACACGTTCCGGCGGCCAAATAAATATGGCGCGGTTCGGGAAGATCTCCGGCGCGAACCTGTTCGGCCAACTCAAGACCCGCCGAAACCATCCCCAAAGCGCCCAAAGGCGAAGAGCCTCCGGCGGGAATAAAAGAGGGGACCGCGCCTTCCTCAGCCAACCATTGGGATTCGGCTTCAAGACGATAGGCTTCCATGGCATCATACGAAGGAACGAAAATCAAGTCGGCTCCGTACCGCTGATAGGAAAGCAGGGAGCGCCGAACCGATTCGGTGACGTGTTGGGGAAAGAGGAGGAGCGAGACATTCAGCCCGGCCCGACGCCCATGAATCGTCGTGGCCAGACAGTGATTGGACCCCACCCCCCCAACAGTCATCACCCGCGCGGCGCCAAGGCTTTGGGCATGGGCGAGGAGAAACTCGAGTTTTCGCGGCTTATTGCCGCCATAAAGCGACGACGTCAGGCCATCGTCTTTGAGCCAGATCGGTCCGCCCCCCAGTCGGCGCTCCAACGATTCCAAACGCCGAACAGGCGTCGGCCCGTCCAGGATGGGGCGCCAGGCAATGGGAAGCGCCTCGCCAAATCGGCGGAAGAGCGGGACATCGGCCTTTCGCATAACCATGGAACGGACCTTTCGTAAAACGCGACGGACGGGCTGTCGGTCTATTGTTTTGATTCAAAATCGGACTCGGAATCCGGCGTCCCCTTCATCACTGTCAAAATCAAGGCGACGAGAACAATCACGATCAGGACGAGCCAGCCGCCCAAAAATTCGACGCGGCGTCCATAGCCTTCGTAGGATCCCTGGTAGCGCTCCCAAAGTTCCCAACCCAACAGACAAATCAGAACGACCGGCGAAACATAGCGCACCATGATTTCCCAACTCGGACCAATATGATTCTCGCGATGCTCCAGCAGTTCATTTCGGATGCGACGGGCGCCATACAGATGGCCAAAGACGATACATTCCAGCAGACAGGCCCAAACCAGTCCCTGATGATTCATAAACCGATCCACCGTATCGAACCAGAACAGGCCGGACTGGAACATGAACGGCAGGCCCAGAAGAAATCCCAGGACGCAGACCGCCGACATGGACTTATGATGTGACCAGCCGAATTTATCCTCCAGAGACGCCACGCTGGCTTCGACCAGGGAAAAGGCCGAGTCAATGGCCAGAAGCAGGAGCATCAGGAAAAACAAGGGGCCCAGGATCGTGCCCCCGGCGATAAGGCTGATCAGCTTGGGATAGGCGATGAACGCAATGCCCAGGCTGGAATTCATCCAGTCGGAAATAGGGATGCCCCCCGCTTCGGGCGTGGACAGATGACCAAGACACGAAAAAACGGCCAGACCGGCCACGAAGGCGGTGAGCGAATCTGAAATACCGATGAGCAGAGCGTTTTTGACAATATCCGTTTCACGGTCCAGGAAACTTCCATAGGCGAACATGATGCCAAAGCCGATGGACAGGGAAAAGAAAACTTGCGTATAAGCGTTGATCCAGGTGCTGGGCATGAGCAAAAACCGCCACCAGTCGCCTTTCGGCAACAGGTAGTACGAAAGGCCTTCGCCCGCTCCTTCCAGGGTAACGCCGCGAACAACAAAGACCAGGAGAAGCAACCAGGGCAGAAGAACGGTGAGATAAACGACCTTGGAGACGGATTGGACACCTTTCCAGATACAGGCGATAATGGCGATCCAGGACAGCGCCGAGCCGATCAGAATCGGAGTGGAGAAGTCGCCCCACCCGCCGGGCAACATCGCGGGGTCCGACAAATTGAGGAAGGAATTGAAAAAGAAATCGCGTGGCGCGTCCCCCCAGGCCAGCGTGACGGAAAACCCCACATAACTCCAGCACCAACTCATCACGACGGCATAGTAACAGGTGATCACAAAGCCAATCCCCACGACGACCCAACCGAAAAACTCCAGTTTCCGACCCGCGGCCCGAAAAGCGCCCGGAGCGGATTTCTGCGTCCGTTCGCCCATGGCCAGCTCAAGGACCAGCAACGGAATCCCCGTCGTGATCAGGCCAACGACAAAAGCGATGAGAAAAGCGAATCCGCCATTTTCCGCGCAGATGCGCGGAAAGCGCCAGACATTGCCAAGGCCGATGGCCGAACCAATGGCGGCAAAGACAAAAGCCGTCCGGCTCGTCCAGTGTTCACGTAAATGGGGGATGCTTTCAGTTGTCATATTCGAATCCTTCCAATCACGCCAGTCTAACGAAAGGGTAGATTATCGACTCCCCGCGTCCGAAGTCAATCCGTGAAGTTCGCCCGATCAATTCCGTGCCCGTTCCTGGTTTTCTTTGGAAAATGTGTCCTTGCGAAAGCGACAACAACGGTCGTAAAAGTGTGCAGACATGATGCCATCATGATGCGACCGAAAATGCGTAAAGGAAAGAACCGATGATAGACTCCATGTATCAGCGAAAAGGCGTGCGAGAGACGCCCCTCCTTCTGATTCTTCTGATGTGTATGGGCTCGATCGCCTATGGCGCCGATAAAAGCCTCGCCCCAACACCTGTGCCGATTATTTTCGATACCGACATGGACACCGATTGCGATGACGCTGGCGCTCTGGCCATGCTGCACGCCTTGGCCGACGCGGGCGAAGTCACCATTCTGGCAACCGTGGTCAGTTCGCGCTATCAGTGGTCGGCCCCTTGTGTGGAAGCCATCAATCGATACTATCAGCGACCGAACCTCCCCATCGGCGCCCCGAAAGGTGAGGGAGCGGATACCAATCGAGGATCGCGGTATGCGCGCCCGATTGCCGAGGCATATCCCGGGTCCCTCAAGACCAATGATGACGCGCCAGACGCCACGGAGGTTTATCGACGCGTTCTGGCCGCGGCGCCCGATCAGAGCGTGACAATTGTCACCGTCGGCTACCTGACCAATCTGCGGTATCTTCTGATGTCGAAAGGGGATCAATTCAGCGAGTTGTCGGGACCGGATTTAATCCGGAAAAAAGTGTCGCGTTGGATTTGCATGGGCGGACGGTACCCGGAACACCTGGATCCCGGCGTCTATGGCAATTTCAAACCGGACCCCAAGGCCACGGTCCAGGTGATTCGCGACTGGCCCGGAACAATTTATTTTTCGGGACTGGGCGAAAAAGTGCTTACGGGCGCCGGCCTGCGTCACGGCCCACAGGATAATCCGGTCCGCCGGGTTTATGAATTATATCTCGGCGAGACCCCCACGCGCTCCAGCTGGGATCAGGTCACCCTCCTTTATGCCGTGCGGCCCAAGGCAGCTTATTGGAGTCTCCTCGACAAAGGATACAATCATATTTTTGACAACGGAACCAACCAATGGCGCGCCGAACCGGACAAGGATCATATCCTGATTTCTTTTCCACCGGAAAAGAGAGAGGTTATCCGAGAGACGATCGAAAGCCTGATGATCACGCCCCCCCAGAAAGCGCGCGTTGCGGAACCGATATAAATCAAGTCGCCGGATGGATCGATCGCGTTGTCCATCCAGGGGAAGGGCCAACGGACCGATTCCGCGCCTATCGACGAAAAGCCGTTGTTCATTATATCCAGACTGGGTTTAGCATTCTTTAGAGTTATCCATGTCCATCAAAATGGACACAACCAATGATGAAAATGGCGTCGGGGCGCGGTAGTATCTTTTTTTTCGAACCACGAAGAATAGAAGGAAAAGAAGATGGTTGCGCTTATCGCCAAGGCGCGAAGACGCAAAGCGCCCCTGGGCGCGGCGCGATGGCTGCTTTTCAAACGCCAAGGCGCGAAGGCGCAAAACAAGCCGGGGGCGGCACGATGGCTGCTTTTCCAAATGCCAAGGCGCGAAGGCGCGAAACAAGCCGGGAGCGGCGCGATGGCTTCTTTTCCAAATGCCAAGGCGCGAAGGCGCGAAACAAGCCGGGAGCGGCGCGATGGCTTCTTTTCCAAATGCCAAGGCGCGAAGACGCAAGGCGCCCCTGGGCGCGGGGCCGCTGTCCGATAAGGCCCGCGCCCCAGAAGCCAAACAACAGCAAAGCCCCGGTAGGGGCGGCACATAATAGCCCAGGGTGGAGCGACCGATAGGGAGCGGAGCCCTGGGTTAGAGAACAAGCGACTGAGGCGCCGGCGCGATTTTTGCCGCGCAGCGCGCAAAAAGCGTGACGGCGCCGACGCCCGTCCGCCAGCGAATCCAAATTTTCGAACGAGCCAAATCGATTTCTGTCAAAAAAACCCTCGCGGAAAGGGCGCCTGTGATCAAACGGTTACGCGTGCTGCATATCTATAAGGATGTGTATCCTCCCGTCATGGGGGGGATCGAAAATCATATTCATGATGTCACCACAGGACTGAAGGATCGATTCGATTTCAAAATCCTTACCGCCTGGGATCGCCCCGTAACGCAGTGGGATGCGATTCAAGGCGTGCCCGTCTGCAAAGCGGCCACTTGGGGACGCCTGGCGGCGGCGCCTGTTTGTCCCACCTTTCCGTGGTTGCTGAAGAAACTGTCCCGCGAAGCGGACATCATCCATCATCACCTGCCCAACCCCACGGGGGTGATGGCTCACCTGATGGCTCGATGCCGCGAAACGGCCCTTGTCGTCACCTATCACAGCGACATTGTTCGCCAGAAACACTTCCTCCCGCTCTACGCGCCGTTCCTGCGGCGCTTCCTGAGTCGCGCCGATCTCATTATGCCCACGTCGGAAGCCTACATGCGATCGTCGCCCTTTCTGGCGCCGGTATCGCGACAGTGTCGCCCGACGCCTCTGGGCATCGACACATCCGCTTATGCCCCCACGGAATCGATCCAGCGCATGGCAAAGGGGCTGCGCGCAAAATATGGAGGCATCGGACGTCCCCTCCTTGGATTTGTGGGAAGGTTGCGCGCCTATAAGGGACTGGAGTTTCTGATTGAATCGCTTTCCAATCTGGAAGTCCATGGCGCCCGATTGCTGATCGTCGGCGAAGGCCCCATGCAAAAGGAACTGGAAGACCGGGCGCGCTGCTGGGGATTGTCCAACCGGGTGATCTTTCTCGGCACATTGAGTGAGACCGAAAAAGTCGCTTTCCTCCACGCCATTGATGTCTATTGCTTGCCCAGTCATCTCCGGAGCGAGGCCTTTGGCCTCAGCCAGATTGAAGCCATGGCCTGCGGCAAACCCGTTGTATCCTGTCGCCTGGATTCCGGAGTTCCCTTTGTCAATCTCGACGGCGTGACGGGGCTGACGGTGGCCCCCGGCGTGGCGTGGTCATTGGCCGAAGCGCTTAACCGTCTCTTAGGCAATCCGGATCTGGCGCGACGTCTGGGCGAAGCCGGTCGGATGCGGGCCCGCCAGATGTTCGACCGCCGGGCCATGCTGGAACGAATCGCCCGCGCCTATGGCGATATAGCCAGAAAATAAGGACTCAGAAAAACGCTATCGTTGTTCGAAAGGCAGATCCATGAACTTTGATCGGATATTAAAGGAGTCAACCAGACTCAGCCGCTTGACCCGACAGATTCTCTCGCTGGTCCTCTGGACCGTTTGTGGGGGCGTCTCCTTGGCGGGAGCCGAAGCCCTCAATCCCGGCCTTCAATTGACCGATAACCCTCCGATGGAGATCCTGGCGGAAGCGCCGCCGACGCCGGCGCCAGTCGCGGATGATTTCGAAATCCGCGAGGGATTCCGGTTAATTCAGACGCTGGAAGAATTTCGAGCCGTCATCAAAAAAGATGGACAAAAAGTTCGGATGAAGCCCGGTGTTTATCGGGCCACGACCATTGATCCGCCTCTGTCGGTCCCCCTGAGGCATACCGACCAAGGGGCTGATGGATCGGTTCCCATGAACCGGCAGGAACACATCTTTGCCGTCAACGGGTCCAATAATCACTTCGACCTGCGAGGCGTGGTGATTGAAACGCCCGTCTCCGTCCAAAGTCGTTTGACCGCCAAAGCCCATGTGGCCGATTCCTGGCACATCAATGGAGCAGACAACCTTTTCGAAGGCGGCTATTTCCGAAATGTCCTCGACCGGCCCTATCCGAACTATCAGGTGACAGAAAACGAGTTTGAGATCTGTAACGACAACAACACCTTCTTGAATTGTGTATTCGTCATCGAAGGCTCCGTGCCCTTTGGCTATACCGATTACTACGGCAAAGGAGGGCCCAATTTCGGTCGGTTGAACAAGCACTCGTTCATGTCGATTCAGAACGCCAATGGCACGCGCCTGATCGGTTGCCGGGTCTATCAGAAATCATTTGGTCACGGCGTTCATTTCCACAAAGTCGATGGGGCCTGGATTGAGGACTGTTCTTTCAGCGGCGCCTTGCGGCCGACCAACGACATTTTCAAGGAAACCGTGGGACGGGCAAAGGAATACGATTTTCAGGTCATGTATCGCGGCCAGCGCTCCATCCCAAAGGATGAGATGATCCCGCTGACCGAAGATGGCGTTCGGTCCTACAACGAAGTCAAAAACATCACCGTCCGCAATACAACGATCCGGCGGATGCGGGGCTGCTTTCAACTGCTCTGCGAAGGCGACGTGACCCTTGAAAACGTCACGGTCCTGGAAGCAGGGGACTTCGCCTATGATCTCAGCGCCGGCGACCAGGGACGCATCCTCATGAAGAACTGCCGTGTGGATGTGGCTTATAATCCCGTCTTCAATCTGACACGCGGGCCTCTACCGAAAAACGCCCACTATGAAGTGACCTTTCTCAGTCCACCCCTGGGCGCCAAAGCCACGCCTCGGACCAGTCTGGGCATGATCTGTGGCGACGAGTGTTCATTTATCTTCCATGAGGACTTGGAACGACCTCTACCCGATACGATCTACTGGCTGGATTGCGGCGGGAAAAAGGGACTGACCCACTCAACGATCACCAATCATTCGAATGCGCGGCTCATACTGAATGAACGCGTGCGCCATTGCATCATCCGCTCCCGCGGTCCCGTGGAGGATCATGGCGTCGGCAACAAAGTCATGCCATTGGGTTAGAGTGTTTGATACAGACCATCGGCAATTCCCAGTCGTTGGCTGCGTTTTTTGGGTAAACCTTTGACAATACCCAGGGGCATCATTCGAGGAGGCCTTTTCCATGCATCATGAAACATCCTGCCCGAGACAGAACCGAATTCAATGCCGACGCCATTGGTATTGGGTAATGTTGCTTACGCTGACACTGCGTATTACGCCAGTTGAAGCCGCTTCAGCCGAAGTTGGACTCTTTGGATTCTATGAGACTTCGTTTCAGAGTTCGGGCCACTATGAAAATCCCTATCGCGCTGTCGAAGTTCAAGCGACGATCCAAAAGCCAGACGGCTCGATTCGTTCGCTCCCACTTTTCTGGGATGGCAACAACGCTTGGAAACTCCGGATCAGCCCGGACCAACTGGGCGCCTGGAACGTCACCACTTCTTCCAACGATCCGGGCCTCGATAACCAGAAAGACTCCTTTCAGTGCATTCCCTCCAAACATCAAGGTGGCATACAACCGATGCCTCAGGCGCCCCATCACTTTCAGCGTCAGGATGGAACGCCCTTTCTTTTCTGGGGCGACACAGGCTGGGCGCTCTATCTCGACAACAAAGACGAGAAACTCAACCGTCCGTCGGTATTGCATTATATGGACAAGCGAGCGGAAGAAGGCGTCAACGTCATTCATTCCATGCTGCTCAGCGAGGCGGGCTGGGGAAATCAGGGCGGGGATCCCTTCCACGACTTATCCAGCGAAAAAATCAATCCCGCCTATTGGCAGGAAGTGGATCTTCGACTCAACGATCTCAATGGCAAAGGCATCACCGGCGGTCTGGTTGTCGCCTGGGGTGACAAGCAACGCAAGGAGCCATGGGCCTGGCGGATGTTCCCGAACCTCGAAGCCCGCAAACGCTATGCCCGCTATATTGCAGCCCGATACGGCGCCTTCAATGTGTATTTCATCCTATCCGGCGAATGGCACGCCGAAGCCAGAACCCGCGACAATACGACCGAAAAGCAGATAAAGCAGGAGTTCATCGAAATCGGAAATCTCTTCTCGAAGGCCGAGCCGCATGGGCGAATGATCGCCATTCATCCCATGACCAGCCATGGCAGCGTCCGGGAATTCAACGACACCGAGTGGATGTCCTTCGGCGACTACCAGCAGAATTATGTGGATTTATATGAACGGATTCTGGAATCCCGCTCATACAACAAGCCGATCGTGAACTCCGAATATGGCTATTTCCTCCGAGACGCATCGGGGGATGGAAAAGTGGACAAACCCAACAGCGCCACGCCGGACGCCATGCGATTCGCCACATGGGACATCCTTCTGGCCGGCGGGTATCCAGTGACCGGTTATGGAACCACCTATATGGGCGGACACCGGGATCCCGGACCTTTCAATCCGGATGACCCTCGCAATGACATCTGGACGCGGCAGTATCATCACGCCCGGCGCTTTTTATCCGGACTGCGCTGGTGGACATTAAAGCCCGCCGACAACGTCCTTTCCTGTGATCAGATCCGCGAAGACGATCAAACTCAACGAGCGCGCCCACCCCAGGCAAAAGCCTGCCGGGCCCTTGTCGATCCGGGCAGACAATATGTCCTCTACGCCCGCGGTATAACGAAAGCAATCACATTCACGCCCGGTGACGACGCCACGGGACGTTACAACAGCGCCCTCTTCAACCCCAGAACGGGCGAAACAAAATCTGGAGGTAAGATCACACTGAAAACGACATTTACCTGGACGCCACCGGACAAGGAAGACTGGGTATTCTGTCTTGTCAACGAAAAGGCCCAACCCTCTGATTAAAGGTCATTCCCTTCAACCTAAATGCGGCTTTTGAGCGTTGATGAAGAGGCCTAACGCTTGTGTTCTCAGGCGTTAAGACAAAAACGTAGGCTCACCCGTCAGGTGAGTTGAGGCTTTTTCGCAAAGCATCAGAATACAATGGTTTGCGTCTATTCGCTACGAGCAACTGCCGTTTTTAGGTTCAAGGAACAACGAATCGACTGGAGAATCCTGAAATGAAAACATCCGTTCTGTTTATGTGCCTGACGCTCTTTGGTATCGAATCGACTCAGGCGGCAATCCCGGAAGCCCGCCCCGACGAATATAATATCAAAGCGTGGGGCGCCATCGGAGATGGAAAAACGAAAGCGACGGTGGCGATTCAAAAAGCCATTGACGCGTGCGGCGCGGCAGGGGGCGGGCGGATTCTGTTCCCCAAAGGCCACTATTATTCCGAAACACTTCGCCTGCGTGACCATGTCGAACTGCATCTGGTCGAGGGGGCGCGTCTGGTCGGCTCCGCCGATCCCGACGACTACCAGGGATTCCAAAAAAGCGACTGGGGCCAAAACCGCTGGAACCGCGGACTGATCGTTGGCGAGGGATTAAGCGATATTGCGATCACCGGCGCCGGCGTGATTGATGGAAACAAGGTTTTCGATCCGCAGGGGGAAGCCGGAATGCGTGGTCCCCACACCATTCTGCTGTCCGACTGTCAGAATGTCACCCTGCGCGGAGTGACCCTGCGTGACTCGGGAAACTACGCCTTCTTCTTCTATGCCTCCACAAAGGTCCGCGTCGAGAACGCTACATTCGAAGGTGGCTGGGACGGCGTCCATTTCCGGGGGAACATGAACGCCTGGAACAGCGATGTTCAAATCAGCGAATGCCGGTTTTACACGGGGGACGATTCCATTGCCGGCCATTATATCCAGGACTTCCAGGTAAAGGACTGCGTCATCAATTCCTCCTGCAATGGCGTGCGCATCATCGGACCGGCCCGACGCGGCGTCTTCGAACGATGCGACGTCTTCGGCCCTGGTCAATTCGCGCACAAAACGCCCGAATATACAAACCGAACCAACATGCTGGCCGGGTTCATCCTCCAACCATCCGCCTGGACACCCACCCCCGGCCCCCTTGAGGATTTGATCATCCGGGATATTGTCATGCGGAACGTCGCCTGCGCATTTCATGTATCGACACGCGACAATAATACAGCCGACCGCTTGACCTTCGAGCGAATCCAGGCGACCGGTGTTTACAGCCAGGCCGTATCGCTCGAAAGCTGGACCGACCAGCCCCTTGGGGTGATCACCCTGCGAGACATCAACATCCACTACACGCCCGACGCCTTCTCAGATCAGCGCATGAAGGGACAGCCACAAGTGCAATCCCCCATCCGGAAACCGGGGGTGGGAGTCTGGAATCGGAAACTACCCGTCTGGGGACTCTATGGCCGCAACGCAAAAACGATTCAGATCGAACGGTCCCGCTTCGAAACCAACGCCGGGGACGAAACGCGCCCTGCAATTCGAATGGATACGGTGGAACGTGTCGGACTCAAAAACGTCCATTCGGAATCGGCGTCAAGCAAGACCCCATTCCTGGAACAAAACAACGTCGGAAGTGTCGCAAAGGAAGGCGCGGCCCAAAAACCAGAGCCACCTCAGATGCGGGCTCCGGACCAAACCGAATCGGAAGGATATTCGTGACGGCGCCGACGGCCCGCCCGGGACCGCGCCACGGGCAAGATGCCCAGGCCACTTCCCGCCCCCAGGCGCATTTTCAAGTGTCGATTCGCGCCCGATTGTCACTCGGCAAAAGGCGCTCAATAGTATTCAAAGATCTTTCCCAGAAAGCGACGAACTCGATCGAAGGGACGGCGACCGGCGTTCAGAAGCGGACCATGGACCATACCATACTCCACCAGTCCCACGCCGGTGGCATAGATGGGCGACGAAACGGGACCGCTCAGCCCTTTCAATCCCTCAGGCATACCGATGCGGACCGGCCGTTCAAAGACGCGTTCAGCCAGTTCACGCGCCCCTTCCGTCAGCGAGGCGCCACCGGTCAGAACCACGCCCGCGTGGAGATGTTCCATGAGATTCTTTTCTGCCAGCACGGCGCGCGTCTTGGTGAGGATTTCCCCCATGCGCCGTTCAATAATTCCGGACAAAACAACACGCTTGACCGACACTCTCGTCTTGTTTAACGCCATCTGGGCCTCGAAGGTCTCTTCGGGATCGACGACATGGGACAGGGCATGACCAAATCGCTTCTTCAAGTTCTCGGCTTCCAGAAACGGCGTCCCCAATCCGTCCGCTACGGCGCGCGTGATGGAATCGCCCCCTTCGGGGATGACGCCGGAATAGCGGATCGAGCCTTCGCGAAAAACCGATATGTCGGTCGTCCCACCACCGATGTCAATCAAGGCGCAACCCAGATCCTTGACTTCCTCATCCAGAACGGCCACTGAGGAGGCCAGCGACTGAAGGACAACGGAACTGGTCTTCAATCCGGCCCGGTTCACACAGTGGATGATATTCTGCGCCGCCGCCACCGAAGCGGCAATGACGTGCAACCGAACGCCGAGGGTCTGACACCGAACGCGCACCGGATCTTTGACACCACCCTGTCCGTCACAGATGAACTCCTGCGGAATCACCTGAATGGGCTCAATCCCCGGCAGAAGATTGGTTGGGCGCGCCTTTTCGATCACGCGATCGCGTTCCGGCTCGCTGACGCCGCGCTCGGGATTGGAAACCGATATTTCCGCATAAGTATCCATGCAGGTAATATGATCACCGGCGATGCCCACATACACCGCCCCACAGTCCAGCGAAGCAATTTGCCGCGCCTTGAATACGGCATTGCGAATGGCGTCCACGGTCTTCTCGATGTCGTTGACGATGCCTTCTTTGAGTCCCTCCGACGGATGGGTCCCGACCCCCAGGATGCGGACACCGTTGCCCCCCTCGTCTTTCCGGCCAATGATACAACAGATCTTCGTCGTCCCAACGTCCAGTCCCGTGAAAATTTCCGGCTTCTTATTCCGTGTCATGGCCCTGGGTTTCCTTGCCTCGGAATACAATCTCATTCGGATACATGAGATTGACATATTCCTTGTTCTCGCTGCCCGGCTGATCGAAGAAGTATTTCAACTTGGGCAGTTTTTCCACGGCGCTGCCCGGTCCAAACCGCGCCGTCAGACCTCCCTTGAAATAAACCAGAACCCCCTCCTCGTCATCCAGTTGCACTTCCGACACCCGGGCAAAGATGTCCGGGTCTTCCTTTTTCATGGCCACCAACATCTCCAGCGCGCTGTCCAACGCTCCATGCCGCAGTTGTTTCCCGATTGAAATTTCCTGGGAAGGGATTCCCGTGATAATGGGATAGGAACGCTCCAGGGTACGCAGATTCACCTCGCCCAACACAATCCCCCATTCATACAGCGCATACGCCTCGCCCTGTTTGCTGATCAGAACGGCCATGGTTTCCCGTTCCTCGCCCTTGACAATCAGGCGTCGGGGATAATCTTTTTCAAACGCAATATTGCGCAAACGGGGATGACGCAATGCGATATTTTCCATCCGATCGCAATTCATCAGGAACAGATTCCGACCCGATTGTGGCTGAATCTTGGCAATCTCGGTGACTTCTTCCATGAGTTCGACGCTGAGGCCACGCGAATCAACAACGGCCAGTTCAAAGTAAGGCGACTGTGTCAAAAACAACCAGAACGCCTTGCCCGAAAAGGCCCCAACCCCTGTCACGGCAACGGCGAGAAGAAACAAGAGCGAATAACACAATACGATCTTCAGCCACCCGCCAAAGGCTTTGAGCCGCCCGATGGCCCGTTCGCGGAGCCGTCGGCGGGTAATCATGCGATTGGTGTCTTGTTTCAATTCATCCATCAGACATCACCTTCTTCCACCAGATACTTCAAGCGTTTCATCGACCAAGGGCCTCCAGCAACGGATCGGCCAGATTCGTCACATCCCCGGCCCCCATGGTCAAGACCACATCACCGGGACGCGCGATGGCGGCCACCGCTTCGGCCACCGATTTGAAGTCAGGACAATAGCGAACATCCCGATGACCGGCCTCATGAACCTTCCGACAGACCAGGGCGCCGTCCACGCCCGCAATGGGCGCGTCGCCCGCGCCGTACACCTCCATGATCATCACAGAGTCCGCCTCGCCGAAACAGACGGCGAATTCATCAGCCATCGCCTGCGTGCGTGTATAACGGTGGGGCTGGAAGATGGCCACCACCCGCCCCTCCGGCTCGGTGACCACCGAACGGGCCACGGCCAAGGTCGCCAGAATCTCTTTGGGGTGATGGGCATAATCATCATACACGCGAACCCCCCCCGCTTCACCCCGCAATTCAAAACGCCGACAAACACCATGGAATCCCTGAAGCGCCGTCCGACAATCCTCAAAAGAAACTCCCAGTTGCCAGCCAACCGCGCAAGCCTGAAGGGCGTTCATCACATTATGCAGCCCCCCCACCCCCAGTTCGATAATCCCCAGAGTCTCGCCGTTCAAGATCAAATCAAATGCCGCCTTCCCGGCCCCCAGCCGGATTGGGCCACAACGCGCATCCGCCCCCGTGTCACTGAGGGAACAGCGCGTCATGTCCACATCAAAGCGGTCCATCGTCGCCCGCGTCCCGTCATCGTCCATATTCACAATCAAACGTCCATCCGCCGGCATGTTTTGAACATACTCCGCGAAGACAGCGCGCACATGCTCCCGATCGCGAAAATGGTCAGGATGATCAAAGTCAATATTCGTAATCAAGGACACCTCCGGGCGAATGTTCAACAGCGACCGGTCGCTTTCATCCACCTCGGCAACCACCCAATCGCCCGCGCCGACTCGCGCCCCGCCGTGATATTCATCCACCCACCCCCCGACCAGGACCGTCGGGTCCAATCCCCCCTTTTCCAGTATCCGCCCCACCATCAGCGTTGTGGTGGTTTTGCCATGGGTTCCGGTGATCCCGACGGAATGGCGCGCCGCCAGCAGCGCGTTCAATGCCTGAGACCGATGCCAGACCCCAAGCCCCCGTTCCCGCGCCGCCAGCAGTTCCGGGTTCCCGGGATCAATCGCCGTCGAAATCACCACGCCCGACGCCTCAGCCACATTCGCGGCTCCATGACCGATAAAGACCTTAACGCCCGCCTCCCGCAATCGCCGCGTCACGCCGCTTTCCTTCAGATCGCTGCCGCTGACGCGCGCCCCCCGCGCCGCCAGAACCAGGGCGACCGCGCTCATCCCCACACCACCAATGCCGATGAAATGGAGTCCGTCCCGGAGTTGCAATGCGTTGGTGTCGCTCATCGACCTGTATCCTTTACCGCATCCATCACCAGACGCGCCAGTGCCTCGGCCGCCTTGGGACGCGCCAGCGTTCGCGCCGACCGACTCATCCGACTGCGGCGTGATTCATCGCCCATGAGGGCCGTCAGTTCGTTCACCAATTCCTCCGGATCCGCCTCGTGTTCCGACAAGGCGCGCGCGGCTCCCGCTTCGACCATCGCCTGCGCGTTCAGTCGCTGATGATCATTAATGGCCGACCGCAAGGGGAACAAGATCGACGGCGTGGCGCACAAGGCCACTTCGGCCAGCGTCGAAGCCCCGGCCCGGGCCACCACGCAATCGACCGCCGCCAGCAGACAATCCATTTCCTGAACAAAGGGCGTCACCCGCACATCCATTTCTTTGAACGACTCCGGGGCGAAATCCTTGAGACATGCCTCATGCCCACGATGCCCGCAGGCCCAGACAACCTGCCATCCGCGCCCAGCCCCCGAAGCGTCAAGGGAGCGCAAGGCGCGCCCGACAAATGCATTGAGACTCAGCGCCCCCTGGCTCCCCCCCGTGATGGCCAGCGCCGGCCGGTTCAAATCCAGCCCCAGCCGTCGTCGCCCCTCGTCGCGCCTCACTTGGCCAAAGCCGGGGCGAACGGGATTGCCCGTCCATCGAAAGCGTCCGGCCGGGAGCGATTCGCCCACCGATGGATACGCCCCGGCCACCAGACACGCCCACGGCGCGATCCGGCGATTCGCACGCCCCAAGACGGCATTCTGTTCATGGATCAACACTGGCCGCCGCATCAAAGCGGCCGCCACACAAGCCGGCGCGGACACATACCCCCCCATGCCCAATACGGCATCCACTTTTTCCCGCGTCACCAGCGCCCGACTCCGCCAAACACACTCACCCAAAGTCCAAACCGACGCGACCTTTGAGAACACCCCCCCCTGAATCGGCGAAACCGGAAAATCAAAGGGCGTCACGCCCGCCTGTTCATACCACTCCCGTTCCTGAGGACGACGGCCGCAGGCATAGATCACCCGCCAACCCGGCGCCAGGCGCTGAAGGGCCGCGCCCACGGACAAGGCCGGCATGATATGGCCCCCCGTTCCCCCGGCGGCGATCAACACACAGGCCCGCGAGGCCGTCTGGGACAAAGACGACGCCGCTTTTCCGTTGATCGTCATGTCCGCCGTCACCTGCACAAGTCTTCCCTCACGCGAAAATCGGACTGCGGCACCCGGCCCAGTCCTGCCGCCATCTACGGGACGCCGCGCCCTTCCATCAACGGTTGCCATCAAAATGAAATAATCCGCGGCTATGTCTCGGTTTCCTGCGCGAAATTCGCAGCGGCAATATTCATCAAAATCCCAACCGCGGCACAGTTCGTCAACATGGAGGACCCCCCATAACTCATAAAGGGCAGCGCCAGGCCCTTCGTCGGTAACACGCTGGTCGCCACTCCGATATTGATCACCACGGGCGCGGCCAGCATCATCGTCAAACCGTATGCCACCAGCATCCCGAAAAAATCCGGACACTTATAGGCCACCCGCAGGGCGATCAATATCAACCCCAGATAAACACACAACAGAACCGTTGTCCCCAGCAGGCCCAATTCCTCGCCGAAGATCGCGAAGATATAATCGGTGGATGACTCGGTCCCGAACCGATATTTTTCCATGCTGTTCCCCAGCCCCCTGCCGGTCAGCCCCCCCGATCCCAGAGCGGTCAGCGACCGCACGGCCTGAAAGGCCTCATCCAGCTGGTATGCCTCCGGATCCAGGAACGCCAACATACGCTTGCGGCGATACGGCTCGCTCAGCAACGCCACAACCGCCAAGGGCCCCCCGACGCCCACAACGCCCCCCAGATGAGCCATTCGAAACCCGCCTACAAACCACATACAGAAAACGATGGTCCCGATAACGGCGGCAGCGCCGAAATCCGGCGCCAAGTAAATCACGCCCAATACAAGCCCCAGGATCATCAGGGCCGGAAAAAATCCCCGCCACCACAGGTGAAGCCGATCTGAAAAGCGCGCCATATAGTAAGCCATAAACAGCACCATCGACAAACGGGCGAACTCCGAAGGCTGAATGCTGAAGGAGCCGACACGAATCCACCGATGGGAGCCATTGATTTCCGGAAAAAACAAGGCCGCGACACAAGCCGCCCCTGCCCCCGCCAGCAACCAGGGCGCCAGGGGGGCCAGATACGCGTATCGCAGTTGCGAGAATAAAATAATCGTCCCCAACCCCAAAATCGCCCAGATAATCTGCTTCTTGATATAGGCTGGATTATGGGATTTCTCGGGCTGGATTTGGCCCTCTGTCTCGAGCAGGACCAATACGTCGTCTTCGGACCGTTCGCCCTTGCGAATGGCGCTGCTCGAATAAACCATGACAAGACTGCATACGATCAGCGCAAGGGCGATGTAGAATAAGGCCATGGACAGATTACTGGCGCGCGGACGCGTCAATGGCGAATCCCCTGTCATCCGTTCTTCTCCTTCAAAGCCAACACTCTGGATTTAAAATCATCGCCCCGCTCTTCAAAATTCCGATACATGTCAAAACTCGCGCACGCCGGAGACAACAGCACCACCTGTCCAGATTCGGCCAGATCCCGGGCCTGGTTGATGGCCGCGCCCATATCTCCTGCGCGACGCACGGGAACCACGCCCCGCCATGCCTCGGCGATCACGTCGCTCGCCTCGCCAATTAATATCACCTGTGCGACACGTTCACGAACCAGTTCACCGATATCGCCAAAGGGCCCCTTCTTATCGCGCCCGCCGGCAATCAACACAACAGGGACCTCAAAACTCGCCAACGCCGCTTCGAGCGACTGAACATTCGTGGACTTGGAATCATTGTAGTAGTCCACCCCATCCAGAGAACGCACCCACTCGATTCGATGGGACACCCCACGGAAATCGCGGAGCCCTTCGGCCACCGCTTCAGCGGGAACGCCCATCCGTGTGGCCGCCGCTGCCGCCGCCAGACCGTTCATTACGTTATGCCGCCCCGGCAGAAACAAATCACCCTGACCACACCATATCAAATCGCCAGCGCCCTTTTCGCGCCAGATCATCGCGCCGCCCTCCAGCCACGCCCCCCGATCGGCGCTCCGGCGGCCTTCGCCGAAGGACACCCTTTCGCAGGTCGCCCGCTCGCCCATGGCCCGGCAAAAAGCGTCATCATTATTCAAAATGAGCGCATCCCCCTCACCCATACACAAGGCCAACCGTTCTTTGGCCGCCGCATACCCTTCCATCGCCCCATAGCGGTCCAGGTGATCCGGCGTCACATTCAGGACAAGCCCCACCTTCGGACGAAAAGTCTGAATGGATTCGAGTTGGAAACTGCTGACCTCCACCACCCAGACATCGGCCCCTTCCCCCCCCTCCAGTTGATCCGCCACAACCTCTGAAAAAGCCAAACCGATATTACCACAGGCAATCGCCTTTTTGCCTCCGGCGCGCATCAAGTGCGCGATCCAGGCCGTGACAGTCGTCTTGCCATTCGATCCGGTCACCGCCACCACCGGCGCCGCGCAATACCGCCAGGCCACCTCAATCTCGGCCACGACAGGAATGCCCCGTTCACGGGCCGCCTCGGCCAGCGGATGGGTTAGCGGAATGCCCGGACTCCATACAACTTCGGTTACGTCATCAAGCCAGGCCGGCGACCAGGGGCCGACAAACACTTCGTCCGCCAGCGCGCCATCCGGACGCTCGCGTTCATCCACCCACCGAACGCGCTCGCCCGCTGCGCGCAGCAAACGGGCTGCGCCATGACCGCTACGCCCACCGCCGACCACCAAGTGCATCCGCGCCGCCATGGAAGCGCTCATGCTTTCGTCCATAAGCCCAACGCCATCGCGCCCTCCTTCTGTCCCCGAATCACCTTAATTTCAACATACCCAATCCCATCAGCGCCAGCAAAGCGGACACAATCCAGAATCGCGAAATGATCTTGGCTTCCGGCCATCCCTTTTTTTCGAAATGATGATGAATGGGCGCCATCAGAAACACCCGCTTGCCACGCAACCGGAAGGAAACAACCTGCAAGATGACCGAAACCGCTTCCAAAACAAAAATGCCCCCAATGACAATCAAAATCAATTCCTGCCGCACAAGGACCGCCACCGTCCCCAGCAGGCCACCCAGCGCCAGCGATCCGGTATCGCCCATGAACACCTCGGCCGGATGGGCGTTGTACCAGAGGAATCCCATACACGCTCCCACCAACGCCATCAAAAAGACCGTCAGTTCCGCGCCGCCCTCGACATAGGGATAATAAAGATATGCCGCATAGTCGACACGGGTGACCAGATAAACAATTACGGTCATCGCCAGGGCTGTGATAATCGTGATCCCCGTGGCCAGACCGTCCAGCCCATCGGTCAGATTCACCGCATTGGAACTGGCGCAGACCACCAACATCACAAAAGCAATATATCCGACTCCCAGCGCCGGATACATCGACTTGAAAAACAGAATCGCCACAGCCGTCGCTTCGCGATACTCCCGTTCCCCATCGAAATACAGCGGCGCCGGCAACCACCCCACCACCACCGTCGCCAAAATCGCTCCCAGGATGCATTGTCCCGAAATCTTCCACACACCGGACAATCCCTTGCGGCGCGGATCCTTTTTCGTGATTTCGATCCAGTCGTCAACCAGCCCGATTCCCCCGAACCCCAGCATCATCCCCAAGGCCACCCAGACATATCGATTCGCCCAATCACACAACAACAGGACCGCCACCAGAACCCCACCCAGGATCAACACGCCCCCCATAATCGGCGTTCCCATTTTCCTCGAATGGGTTTCGTAAACATCCACGGCGCCCTCACGCCGGGCCTTGCGGATTTGACCGGCCGCTTTCAGAACCCGCAACCTGCGAATCACGGGCGGACCGGCCACCAGCACGACGGCGAAGGCAAAGAACAAGGCCAAGCCTGATCGCACAGTGATGTATTCCAGCACGCGCAAATACCGGATCTCATCATACCAGGGCCGCAGCATCCACAATAACATGGTTCCTCACGCCTCCGTTCCCGATATCGCCGCTCGCAATCCCTCCACCACCGCCTCCATCCCCATGCCCCGCGACCCTTTCACCAATACCCAATCTCCCGGGCCCCATGCCTCAACCAGGAACGCCGTCGCATCGGAAACGCCCTCAAAACACAGAGCGGTCTGTCCGACACCCAGCGCCGCGCGATAGGCCGCCGTCATCTCCGGCCCAACAGCCACAAACAGATCCAACGGCCAGCGCTCAAAAGCCTCCCCCACCCGGCGGTGCTGTGTCTCCGATTCGTCCCCCAGTTCCAGCATATCCCCCAGAACCGCAATCCGTCGCCCCGCCGTCTGCACAAGGGCCAGCGATTCAATCGCCGCCAACATCCCGTCCGGGCTGGCATTGTAGCAATCCATCACCACCCATCGGCCCGCCATTTCCAAAACCTGAGAACGCATCGCCATCCCTTCAAACGACGCCATCGCACGGGCCAGCGCTTCCATCGGCGCGCCCAAAACGCAGCCCACAACAACGGCCATGGCCGCATTGATCACATTGTAGCGTCCGTAGCACGGCAACGTGAACGCGCATTCTTTCCCATCGAAAATCAGGTTGAATCGATATCCCGATTCCAATGACTGAACATCTGATATTCGCGCGTCCGCCGACTCGGAATACCCCACGGAAATGGCCGCTCGCTCTTTCAGATACCGATCCACCACCCACTGACTCCGCTCGCAGTCACCATTATGGACCAGCAACGCCTCCGCCGGCAGGGCATCCACAAATTCGCCCTTCGCCTCCAACAGCCCCCGGTCGCTATCGAACATCCCCACATGCGCCTTGCCCACATTGGTCAACACGGCCAGATTGGGCGCCACCATTTCCGTCAGCAACCGCAACTCCCCCGGCTGATTCATCCCGAGCTCAAACACACCCGCTTCGGCGTCCACCGGCATTTCCAATAGCGCCAGAGGCGCTCCGATCAGGTTGTTGAAATTCCCCCAGGTCTTATGCGTTCGGAATCCGTCGGACAGCAATCGGGCGATGAGCTCCTTCGTCGTTGACTTGCCGGCGCTCCCGGCCACCGCGACGACCGCGCCCTTCAACGTCCGTCGATGAAACGCCGCCAGCCGCCGTAATGCCGCCAACGGTTCGTCCACCTGGATCAGGGCGAACGACTCCGGCAATGCCGCGTCCGGCGTCCAATGGGATTGGACAATGGCCCCCGTCGCGCCGGCCGCCGCCACAGCGCCCACATAGGCATGACCGTCAAACCGTTCACCCCGTATGGCCAAAAACACCCGTCCCGGCGCGACCTCGCGGGAATCATGAATCAACGCCGCCACCGGCGCCGAAGGCTCGCCAGATATCAGCTGCCCCCCCGATATCCGGGCGAGTTCGCCGACGGACATGTCCAGCGTCCAATATGTCACCGCGTCCGTCATAAGCGATCGAAACACCTTTTCGCGCAGAGGGTTCCCCACGCGCGCATCTTGGATTCTATTGCGAAAAGCCACGCGCCCGCAACAACTCCCGCGCCACCTCGCGATCATCAAACGCTCGCGGTCCCGAAGCCAGCAGCTGCTCGGTCTCATGCCCTCGACCAGCGAAAACAACCATATCGCCGGCCACGGCCCACCCCAGGGCGCGGTCCATCGCCTCACGCCGATCCAATATCACCTCGAAATCCCGATCTGGACATTTCCCCGCGCTTTCCAGACCTTCGACAATTCCAGTTGCAATCGCTTCAGGACTCTCCCCCCGGGGATTGTCATTCGTCACGATCACCCAGTCGCTCAGCCGCCCCACCACCTCGCCCATCATGGGCCGTTTCCCCGCATCGCGATCGCCCCCACACCCAAACACCACTACCAGCCGTCCTCGACACAATCGCCGCGCCTCAGACAGCGTGACCGCCAGCGCATCCGGCGTATGGGCATAATCCACCACCACCTCAAAGGGTTGCCCCTCCAGAATCCGTTCAAACCGCCCCGGCACGCAGGCCAACGCCTCCAGCCCCGCGACCACCTGATGACCGTCCATACCCATCCCCAATCCGGTCGCCAACGCCGCGCCGGCGTTCAGCGCATTAAACCATCCCGGAAGGGCGATCCGAAAATCCCAGCGCCCCGTGGGCGTATGGGCGATCAGCGTCGTCCCATCGCAATCATCCTGCGCCACTTCCATCCGGACATCCGCCCCGGCGCCCCCTCCGTATGTCAGTTGGCGTCCGGTATAGGCATCCGACAGGGATCGCGAAAACGGGTCGTCGTAATTAAAAATGGCCACGCCCGGTTCTTCACCTGCATGACGGCCAAAGAAGAATTTTTTTTTGGCCTCGCCATAGGCCTCTATGGTTCCATGATAGTCCAGATGGTCCTGCGTCAGGTTTGTTATCACCGCCGCCGCAAAGGCGAAACCATCCACTCGCGCTTGATCCACACCATGGGACGACACTTCCATGGCCACCGCCCGGCCTCCGCCATCCCGAACGCGCGCCATCAGTTCCGCCACCTCCAGCGGTGACGGTGTCGTGGTCTTGCCTTTCACGCCCCCCCCCGGCCAGCGGTATTCGATCGTCCCCATCACGCCGGGGCGCCAACCGGCCTCGGCAAAAATGGATTCCAGGAAATACGTGACCGACGTTTTGCCATTCGTTCCCGTCACGCCAGCCACCTGGACGGACCGCGCGGGATGATCGAACCACGCCTGAGCCAGACGCGCCAAAGCCCGCCGCCCATCGTCCACCACAATCAACGGCGTGTCGCCCGTGTCCACCCCCGCCGGATCATCCACCACGACCGCCGCCGCGCCCTGGGCCACCGCCTTCGGGATAAATCGCCGGGCATCCACCGCCACGCCGCGTAAAGCCACAAACAGCCCACCCGGCCCCACCTTTCGAGAATCCTCAGTCATTCCTGATACCCAGACGGCCGCGTCGCCCAGGACAGGCAACCCGGCCGAAGTCAGCAGATCATCCAAAGACCGAGATCTCATAGAATCATCATTTCTCGCTGCGAGCGATTGCCACCTTGTCCGGGTTGCGCGCGAAGGTCACTTCGGCAATGCCCAGCCGCTTGAGTGGCTCATTGGGTTCCGGTTTTTGTGAGACGACGAATCCACTGCCCTGGATTTTATAATCCACCAGTGGCAACCGATGCAGAACTTCCAGGGCCTCGGCAATTGTCAGCCCGGTCAAGTCCGGCATCACCTTTACATCCCGGGCGCCGCGAACCAACGTCGCCACAGCCTGGCGATGGCGTTTTTCGCGAATCGGATTGACAATCAATTCGGTATCGCGCGGAATCTTCTCATCGGTCTTGGAGGGAAAAATCCCAATCCGTCGCAACGCGACTTCCAACGTTCCCTTCACAATCGGCGCCGCCGCCGTGCCACCATATTTGCCCACCGGCTCATCCACAAAACAATAGACCGCCACTTTGGGTTCATCAATGGGGGCCAGGGCGGCAAACGACGCGCGATACTTTTCGCTTGAATACTCCTTCGCCACCGGATCCCACTTGCGAGCCGTGCCCGTTTTTCCGCCGATTCGATAGCCCGGAATCTGCGCATCCGTTCCGGTGCCATCCACCACCACCCCCTCCATCAGTTCCCACACCTTGCGCGCCGTCACGCGATCCAGGACAATATGCCCTTCGTCCGGCTCATAACGCGTCACCGTTTCTCCATTGACGCCACGGATTTCCTTCATCAGATGCGGCCGGACCGATAAGCCCCCCGAACCGATGACGCTCAAGGCCGCCACGACCTGAATCGGCGTGACTTGAATCCCATAGCCCGTGGCCATCGAGTCGCGAGCCACATACTTGCTCGCCATGGGCAGGTTGAGCACACCGTTCGCCTCCGCCGGCAGATCAATGCCCGTCTTGCGACCAAATCCCAACAACAGAAGCCAGTCGCGATATTCGACCGGGTCGATCCCCTGAACCACCGCCACGGTCCCCACATTGCTGGAATACTTAAAGACATCCCGGAACGGCGCCAGCCCGAGCCGATGATCGGGAGTGTCTTTTTTCGTAACGCCATTAAAACGCCCCACACCGTTCTGGCAGTCCACAATGGTGTCCAGGTCCACGATGCCCTTTTCCAAGGCAACGGCAGCCATGAAGGTTTTCATGACGCTGCCCGTCTCCAGTTCATCGCGCAGGGCATGGTTGATGCGCGTAAAATCCATACCGCGCACATTAGCGTCAAAAGTGGGATAACTGGCCATGGCCAGAATCGATCCGCGGGTAATGCTGCCAATATCCCGACAAGCCATGACCACAATGGCGCCGTTGAGACCGCGCTGTTCCGTGATGCCCTTCTGCAAGGCCCGCTCGGCCGCCCGCTGAATTTCACTGTCGATGGTCAGGACCACATCGTTGCCGAAGGCCTTCATATAGGCTTCCTTCGGCACCGGTTCGGTTTCCCCATTGCGCTGAATGACCTCAAACTCGTCCATTTTCCCGCGCAATTCTTCATCATACTGCTTTTCGATGCCTTCGTAGCCGATCCGATCACCGAAATCATCCATCTGGACCCCGCCGACCAAGTGGGCCGCCAACGACAGACAGGGATACTCGCGCTTGTTGTCGGTTCGCAAATCAACGGCGAAGAGACTCAGGCCATGGCGCTTGCGTAACCGCCGGAGTTTTTCGGCGGCCTGTTCCACGCGCACCTGTCGGGCAATGGGCACACAGGCCTTGGAATCCTTATATTTCTCCAAGGTGCTTAGGACCTTCTGCGCGTCGAGATCGAACATTTCGGCCAGTTCAGCCGCCACCAGTGGCCGTTCTTTGGTAATCCGACCGGGCTCGACATAAACACTGGGCAGGAAGTGATTGATCGCAATCGGGGCGCCATCGCTGTCATAGATAATGCCGCGTCCCGGCATAATATGCTTGATGCGTGTGTTGGTGGGCTCGGCTTTTTTCACATAGTACGCGTGCCGCAGAACCTGCACATAAAACAGTCGAACCCAAAGCGTGACAAAGGCCACAACAATAAAAAACCCCATCAGCGCCAGTTTCGCGCGATAGGGCTTGATCAGTCGATTGCGGCTGCGATTGCGCGGACGACCGGCCGTTGGCTTGACTCGGAGTTTCGGTCGGTTTTTTCGCGAAAACATGTCAATCAACTCCTACTCAAAAACGTGGCCGGCGCACAGTGCAAGGGCGCCGGCCAACGGCGTTCAGGGTTTTCATTCGCCAATAAAAACCGGACGGATCCTTCCTCAAATCCCGGAGCCCCGACGCGACAGGAACACGCCAAGGAAGCCCGCATTATTTTTTTGGCCGGACCGACGGAATCTGAAGTGAAGAGGGGGACACTTCAAATTCTCACAAGAATTTCAACAACATCGGACAGCGTAACCGGAACAGTCAACCAATCGACAGAACAACGGAACAGGAACAATCAGCAAACCACCAACAGGAATTCCATCGGGAACAGGAACAGGAAAACGAACAGGAACGGAACTGGATCATCCACCACGACAGGAAAAGACGCCGGTCCGGCCAAACTCTGAAAACGTATTGGGAACCTCCCTTAGGGACGGCGCGCTTCAGACGCGCCACACTCGACTACTGCCCGCCGTACGCGCTGGACTCCCCCAAACGCGCGGCCACCCCTGCCACCAGGCGCTCCAATAAATCATTCGATGATCGGGGAGCGTTCATCTCAATATTCGGATCAGGCCGCCGCCATTGTTTATTGGCATATTGACGATAATAGGCGTCAGGCACCGAGCCTTTGATCATCTGACTGTCATCCGCCATCCGCATCCCCCACTCCTCGACCAACTGACGGGTCTCTCCCCCATTTTGATATTCCAACGACGCGACGTCCCGACGCGCCTTTTTAATCTGATCCCTTAAGTCCGCGCATTGGTCCTGAACCTTGGCCGCCGATGTCTTGTAATCGAGGGCCGCGAACTTAATATACAGATGAAACAAGCACAGTATCGCCACAAAGGACGCCCAGGCCATGCCGCGAATCATGGCGCTCATTCGCAACGCCTGAGGCGCGCAGCGACGCGTCACAGAACACAAAGTCAATGGAGTCATCGCCTAAGTCCTTTCAAAAAAATCATCGCCCACCCAACGCTTCAGCCGTCCCCATTATCACCGGCCATCACCGTCCCCGCCGTCAACTTTTCCAAGCCCCGCATCTTCGCGCTTCGCGCCCGGGGATTGACCGCCACCTCGGCCTCCGAAGGCCGCGCCGGCTTGCGCGTCAGTTCACGGGCGACCGCCGGCAATGGATGTCCATAAAAATCCTTTTCGCTCTCCGAGACCGCGCGAAACAACTTTTTGACCACGCGGTCCTCCAAACTGTGGAACGAAATCACGATGAAGCGCGCCCCGGGTTTCATGCCGTTCAGCACCTTCATCACCCCCCGTCGCACATGCCC